>NZ_CBDDFJ010000008.1:0-182168 GCF_965227005.1 Roseococcus sp. | reverse complement strand
CAGCGAGAACTGGCCACTGGTCAGCCCCGCCGGGCGAAGCGCCTCGTCAAACCGGCGCGCCAGCGCCCGCGCCGCCCGCTGCGCCGCGAGGCACAGGCAATGGTCGCGGACATGGATCGTCGTCTGGAAGGGAACCGGCCCGGAATTTGACATGGACCATTTAAGTTGATATCAACTTAATTAGTCAAGGCCAAGCGGCCCAAAATAAAGGAGATGTGCCATGAGCTACGTCCAGGGATTCGTTGTTCCCGTGCCTTCCGCCAGCCAGGAGGCCTATCGCGCCCACGCCGCCAGATACGTGCCGCTGTTCCAGGAATTCGGGGCCGCCCGCGTGGTCCATGCCTGGGGCGACGACGTGCCCGACGGCAAGCTGACCGACCTCAAGGGCGCCGTGCAGGCCAGGCCCGACGAAACCGTCGTCGTGTCCTGGCACGAGTATTCAAGCCAGGACGCCGCCATGGCGGCCTATGGCCGCATGATGTCCGACCCGCGGATGAAGACGCTGATGGAGGCGGGGGCGCCGTTCGACGGCAAGCGCCTGATCTATGGCGGCTTCGCCTCGCTGCGCGACGATGCCCGGGCCGGCGCCGCGCCCTATGTCGATGTCGCCATCATCCCCGTCCCCACCGTCAGCAAGGACGAGTTCGCCGCGCGCTCCGCCACGATGGCGGAGGTGCTGAAGGAACATGGGGCGACGCGCGTGGTGGACGGCTGGGGCGCGAACGTGCCGGACGGCCAGGTCACCGACTTCCGCCGCGCGGTGAAGGCCACGCCGGAGGAGACCATCGTCTATTCCTGGATCGAATGGCCCTCCCGGCAGGTGCGCGACGCCGGCTGGCAGAAGTTCATGGCCGATCCGCGCGTGCAGGGGCAGATGCCCTTCGACGGCAAGCGCATGATCTTCGGCGGCTTCGCCTCGATCCTGGATGCGTGAGCGATGGCGGACATGGGATCGGTCAGAGCGGCGGGATTCTCGGTGTCCCTGGACGGATACGGCGCGGGCCCGGAACAAAGTCTCCGAGATCCCCTGGGGCGGCGGGGGAAGGAGCTCTTCGGCTGGTTCTTCGGGACGAAGACGTTCCAGGCGATGGTCGGCGGGGACGGTGGCTCGGAGGGCGTGGACGAGGCCTTCGCCCACCGCGCGATGGACGGCTTCGGCGCCTTCATCCTCGGCCGGAACATGTTCGGTCCCTTGCGCGGCGCATGGCCGGACGACAGCTGGAAGGGCTGGTGGGGGGACAATCCGCCCTATCACGCGCCGACCTTCATCCTGACGCATCATGCCCGCGCGCCGATCGTGATGGAGGGCGGCACCACCTTCCACTTCGTCACGGACGGCATCCATGCAGCACTCGAGCGCGCGCGCGACGCCGCGGGGTCACGCGACGTCAAGATCGGCGGCGGCGTCTCGACGGTTCGCCAGTATCTCCGGGCCGGCCTGATCGATGAACTGCACCTCGCCTTCCCGCCCGTTCTGCTCGGAAGCGGCGAGGCGATGTTCGAGGGGCTGGATCTCCCTTCCCTGGGCTATCGCGTGACGGAATCCACCGCCACCGATCTCGCGACGCACGTCATGCTCGGCCGGGCGACCACGGCTTAAGCCGCGGCGGCGCCCGTTACGATGAGCGCGACGAGCGTCTCCAGCCGGTCAGCCTCCTCCGGCGGCTTGTCGCGCCGGATCCGCGCGATCCGCGGGAAGCGCAGCGCGACGCCTGATTTGTGGCGCGAGGAATATTGCGCCGCGTCGAACTCCACCTCCAGTACCAGGCCGCGCTCGACCTCGCGCACGGGGCCGAAGCGGTTGGTGGTGTGGTTGCGGATCCACTTGTCGAGCCAGAGCAGCTCCTCGTCGGTATAGCCGGAATAGGCCTTGCCGATGGGCACCAGTTCGTCACCACGCCAGAGCCCGAAGGTATAGTCGGAGTAGAAGCTGCTGCGCTTGCCGTGACCGCGCTGGGCGTACATCAGCACCGCGTCGACCGAGAGCGGGTTGCGCTTCCACTTCCACCACGGCCCCTTGATGCGGCCGGGCGAATAGAGGCTGTCGCCGCGCTTGAGCATCAGCCCCTCGATCGAGGCAGCGCGAGTACCGGCGCGGATTTCCGCCAGCTCCTCCATGGTCGAGAAGGCGATGAGGGGCGAGAGGTCCATCCGCTCCGGTCGAACACGCGCGTACCAGGCTTCGAGACGGGCGCGCCGGATGTCGAAGGGCAGCGCGCGCAGGTCCTCCTCGCCGTCGAAGAGCAGGTCGTAGAGGCGCACAGCCGCCGGATAATCTCGCAGCATTTTGGAGGTTACGACCTTCCGGTTCAATCGCTGCTGCAGGTCGGAGAAAGGCGCCACCTCGCCGTCGCGCACGACCAGCAGCTCGCCATCGGCGACGCCGTGGAAGGTCATGGCTGAAAGGATGTCGGGGAAGGTCGCGGAGATGTCCTCGCCCGAGCGCGACCAGATGCGCGCCCCTCCCGGCCCGGCCGTGAGCTGGACGCGGATGCCATCCCACTTCCATTCCGCGCGCCAGTCGGGCGCGTCGAGGCTGGAAAAATCCTTCTCCTCCAGCGGATGGGCCAGCATCAGCGGCCGGAAGACCGGCAGGCCGCTGAGATCGGGGCGCGGCCCCTGCCCCTCCAGCCAGGCGAAGATGGGCCGATAGGGCGGTGCGACGCCGTGCCACACCTCCTCGATCTCGCCCACCTCCACCTTCCCCCATTCCGCCAGCGCCGTCTTGGCCAGCCGGGCCGAGGCGCCCACGCGCAGCCCGCCCGTCACCAGCTTGATGAGCGCCACGCGCGATCCCGGATCCAGCGCGTCCATCCAGCCGGCGATGACCTGGGGCAGCGCGGCTTTCGGCGCCGTCTCCAGCGTCTCCACCACCTCGGTCAAACTGAGCGGGGGACGGTTGCTGCCCGTCTCCGGCCACATCAACGCGATGGTTTCCGCCAGATCGCCCACATAGTCGTAGCTGAGCGCGAAAAGCGTCGGGTCCGTGCGTTCCGCGATCAATTCGCGCAGGAGGGCGGGCTTGGCCGCGCGGAAGACGAGCTCGCCCGCCAGGGCCGCCAGACCGATGCCGCGATCGGGGTCGCCCTGGGTCGCGAACCATTGCCGCATCAGCGCGAGCTTGGCGTTGCGGCCGGGGGAGAAGACGAGCCCCTCCAGCAACTCGGCGAAGGCGGCGACGCTCATTCGTCCTCCGCTCCCTCTTCGCCCATGCCGACCAGATGCAGCGCCCGGCCCTTGATGCCGCGCATGGCCAGCGCGTGGATCAGCGCCTCCTCGCGCCCATGGGTGATCCAGATCTCGCCGGCCTCGACCTCAGCGCAGGTGGCGAGGAGTTCCGGCCAGTCGGCGTGATCGGAGATGATCATGGGCAGCTCCACCCCGCCCTGGCGCGCCCGCTGCCGCACCCGCATCCAGCCGGAGGCCAGGCACGGCAGCGGGTCGTTGAGCCGGCGCGCCCAGCGCTCGCCGATCTCCGAGGGCGGGGCCAGCACGATGGCGCCGGCGAATTTCTCGCGGCCCTGCACGGTGGCGGGGACCAGCTCGCCGAGATCCACACCCAGCTCCTGGTACAGCCGGCACAGCTTCATCAGCGCGCCGTGCAGCGGGATGGGCGCGTCCCAGCCGGATTGCCGCAGCAGGGCGATCAGCCTTTGCGCCTTGCCCAGCGCATAGCAGCCGATGACATGGGTGCGCTCAGGGAAGAGCCGCACGCTGCGGAGCAGCCGCGCGATCTCCAGCTCGGCCGGGGGATGATGGAAGACCGGCAGCGCGAAGGTGGCCTCGGTGACGAAGACGTCGCAGTGCTCCAGCTCGAAGGGCGCGCAGGTCGGGTCAGGGCGGCGCTTGTAGTCGCCGCTGAAGATGGCGCGCGAGCCCTGCCACTCCATGCAGACCTGCGCGCTGCCCAGCACATGCCCGGCCGGCCGCAGCCAGAGCTTCACGCCATTGACGTGCAGCACCTCGCCATAGCGCAGCGGCTGCTGGCTGTTCCCGGCGCGCTCCACCCCCATGCGCTCGCGCATGATGGCCAGGGTCTCGGAGGTGGCCAGGACGCGGTCATGGCCCGGGCGCGCGTGGTCGCTGTGGCCATGGCTGATCACCGCGCGCTCCACCGGGCGTTGGGGGTCGATGTGGAACCCGCCGGGCTCGCAGAACAGGCCGGACGGCGTCACGCGCAGCCAGGTCTCGGGATGGGGTGGCATCGGGCTCCTTCACGCGGCGCTTCCTGTCGCATATATCTGGGACCGGTATGAGAACATTGCCAGAACTTTTCGCCGGCTGGTTCGCCGGGCGCGGCTGGTCCCCACGCCCCCACCAGCTCGACATGCTGGAGGCCGCGCGGGCCGGGGAATCCGCCTTGCTCATCGCTCCGACGGGCGGCGGCAAGACGCTCGCCGGCTTCCTGCCCTCCCTCATTCAGCTCTACGAATTACCCCGCAAAGGGTTGCACACCCTCTATATTTCGCCGCTCAAGGCCCTGGCGGTGGATATCGCCCGCAACCTCGAAGCGCCCGTCGCCGAGATGGGGCTCGACATCACCATCGAGACCCGCACGGGCGACACGCCCGCCAATCGCCGCGCCCGGCAGCGCCAGAATCCGCCCAATATCCTGCTGACGACGCCCGAAAGCCTGACCCTGCTGCTCGCCTCGCCCGAGGCGGGAAGCTTCTTCGCCGATCTCGCCTGCATCGTGGTGGACGAGGCCCATGCCCTGGCCGGGATCAAGCGCGGCGACCAGCTCTCGCTCTGCCTCTCGAGGCTTTCCGCTTTGGCCCCGGCGAGCCGCCGCGTCGGCCTCTCGGCCACGGTGAACCACCCCGAGGCGCTGCGCGCCTGGCTCTCCCCCACCGCCCGCGCCGAGGACGTGGCCCTGGTCCGCGCCGCGCCGGGCGCGCCGCCCTCGATCGGCGTGCAGTTGCCGGAGGGACGCCTGCCCTGGGGCGGGCATATGGGCCTGGCCTCGGCCCCCGAGATCATGGCGCGCGTCGCCGCCGCCCGCGTTACCATCGTCTTCGTGAACACCCGCGCCCAGGCCGAGCTCGTCTTCGCCGCGCTGTGGAAGCTCAACGAGGAGGCGCTGCCCATCGCGCTTCACCATGGCAGCCTCACCGTGGAGCAGCGCCGCAAGGTCGAGGCCGCGATGGCCGCGGGCAGGCTGCGCGGCGTGGTCGCGACCTCCTCGCTCGACCTCGGCATCGACTGGGGCGATGTGGACCAGGTGATCCAGGTCGGCGCGCCCAAGGGCGTGTCGCGCCTGCTCCAGCGCGTCGGCCGTGCCAATCACCGCATGGACGAGGCCTCGGCCGCCGTGCTGGTGCCCGCCAACCGCTTCGAGGTGATCGAATGCGCCGCCGCCATCGAAAGTGTGGCGGCCGGCGAACTGGACGGCGATCCGCCGCGCCCCGGCGGGCTCGACGTGCTGGCGCAGCACATCCTGGCCATGGCCTGCCACGCGCCCTTCCGTCCCGACGATCTCTATGCCGAGGTGACGCGCGCGGGCGCCTATGCCGGGCTCTCCCGCCGCGACTTCGACGACACGCTGCGCTTCGTGGAGGATGGCGGCTACGCCCTCTCCTCCTATGAACGCTACCGCCGGCTCTTCCGCGATTCCGAGGGGATGATCCATGTGCGAGGCAAGGAGGTCGCGCTGCAGCTGCGCCTCAACCTCGGCACCATCGTCGAGCAGCCGCTGCTGAAGGTGAAGCTGCGCGGCGGGCCGGTTCTGGGCGAGGTGGAGGAGTACTTCCTCTCCACCCTCACCCTCGGGGACACCTTCCTCTTCGCCGGCCAGGTGCTGCGCTTCGAGGGGATGTCCGGCATGGTCGCGCAGGTCTCGCGTGGGGGGACGGGCGAGCCGCGCGTGCCGGCCTATTCCGGCAGCCGCATGCCGCTTTCCACCCATCTGGGCAGCCGCGTGCGCGACATCCTGGCCGATCCCTCGCACTGGGCCCTGCTTCCCCCGAGCGTGCAGGAATGGCTCGACCTGCAACGCCAGATCAGCGAACTGCCGAGCTCCGACGGGCTGCTGGTCGAGACCTTCCCGCGCGGCGGGCGCTGGTACATGGTCGCCTATACCTTCGAGGGGCCGCTGGCGCATCAGACACTCGGCATGCTCGCCACGCGGCGGATGGAGCGCCTGGGCTGGGGGCCGCTCGGCTTCGTCGCGACCGATTATGTGTTGGCGATCTGGTCCGCCTTCGAACCCGCCGATCCCGCCGCGCTCTTCACCGAGGATCTGCTCGGCGAGGAGCTGGAGGAGTGGGTCGCGGAAAGCTCCATGCTTCGCCGCACCTTCCGCAACATCGCCACCATTGCCGGCCTGATCCAGAAGAACCATCCCGATGCCGAGAAATCCCGGAAGCAGATGAGCGTGAATTCAGACCTGATCTACGACGTCCTCCGCCGCCACGAGCCCGATCACGTGCTGCTGCGCGCCACCCGCGCCGAGGCGGCCTGGGGCCTGACCGACGTGGCGCGCATCGGCAGCCTGCTCGCGCGCGCCAAAGGGCATATTCGCCATCGCCGGCTGGACCATGTCTCGCCGCTCGGCGTGCCGGCGCTGCTGGAGATCGGCCACGAACGCGTGTCCGGCGGTGCGGAGGACGCCATGCTGGCCGAGGCCATCGCGCTCGTCGAGGAGGCGACCGAGGGCGCCGACAGCTTCAGCGGACAGCTGGGCCTGGGCGATCTGATCGAGGACCGCCCCGCCGGCCCGCCGATCGACCGCACGCGCAGGCGCCAGCCGCGCCGTGCGCCGAAGGTGGCCGCGCGATGACCGCCGCCCCCCTGCATCTGGGTGGCGAGCGGCTGATGCTCTGCCCGAGCGGTGTGGCGATCTGGCCCGCCAAGCGGACGCTGATCGTCGCGGATCTGCATTTCGAGAAGGGGAGCGCCATGGCCGTCCGCGGCGCGCATGTGCCGCCCTACGACACGCGCGAGACATTGCAGCGCCTGGGCCTGGCCATTCGCCGTCACGCGCCGCGCCGGGTGATCATGCTGGGCGACGCGCTGCATGACGACGCGGCGGTGGCGCGCATGGCGCCGGCCGATCTGGCGTCGCTGCGCCATCTGCTGGAACGGCTGGAGGTCCTCTGGATCGCCGGCAATCACGATCCCAGGCCGCAGCCCAACCTGCCGGGGACCTCCGCGCCGGAATGGAGCGAGGGGCGGCTGCACTTCCGCCACATCGGCGGCGTCGCGCCGCTCGCGCGCTATGAGGCCGAGTTGAGCGGCCATTATCACCCCAAGGCCACGCTGCCGACGCGCATCGGCGGCATCACGCGGCCCTGTTTCCTGTCCACCGCTCAGCGGCTCGTGCTGCCCGCCTTCGGCGCCTTCACCGGCGGTCTCGACGTGATGGACCCCGTGATGACATCGGTAGCGAAGTCGGCCCAGCGCGTCTTCCTGCTTGGCCCCGACAGGCTCCACAGTGCCCCCTTCGAGGCGCTGCGGAACTTGCGCGACCGGGGGATGCCCTCCCCCGTCCTCATCACTGGATGAGCGGGCGATTGACCGGGAGCACGATGCCGTTGCTCGCCAGGATCTGCGGCCCGGCGAGCGAGGCCGGCGGATAGGCATTCGCCCCGCCGACGCCAAAGCCGGCATCGCCGACCAGCACGATCTGGAGCTGGCCGTTCGCCACCTTCGTCACCTGCAGGACATTGCCGTTCTTCGTGCGCAGCTGGACGGGCTGCTCGGAGAAATCGGCGATCGTGTAGCGGCCGGGGACGATGTGCATGTTCACCAGCGCCTGCAGGCGGACCATGTCGCCCTGCTGGCGCTGACCACCCGAGCCGCCGGTGCTCGGTGCGAGGTTCTCGCGCAAGGCGGCGGGGATCATGTCCACTGCCGGATCGGGCAGCGCGAAGAGGGTGAAGGGCCCCGCGCCCCGCAGCTGGTCGACGGCGCCGGCGAGGCTGGCATATTCCAGGAAGCTGTTGAATCCGCCGGCCGCGGCCAGGGAATCGATAACATTGGTCTGGGGGATGACGCTTCCGCCGGCCACGACGGGCGCATTGCTCACGCCTTGGGCGAGCAGGGGGAGCGGGATCGCGGCGGCGGCAACGGCGCCGAGAAGAACATGGCGGCGTGAGGTCATGAGGGGAGCCTTTCTTGGGGGGGAGGCCGCATCGAGGCGACTATGCGAGTGCAACGCAGCCATGAATTTCCGGTTGCACATCACGGCTTTGCGCCGTCGACACAAAACCCCCACATTGCTGAAATGACTGCCCCCACACTGTTCTGGTTCCGTCAGGATCTACGTCTCTCCGACAATCCCGGCCTCGATGCGCTCGGCGATCGGCCGGCACTGCTTGTTTTCGTGCTGGACGATTCCGCGGCCGGCGCCTGGGCGCTCGGCGGCGCGCAACGCTGGTGGCTGCACCATTCGCTGGCCGCGCTGGAGGCCTCGCTGCGCGACCGCGGCACGGTGCTCCATCTGGCGCACGGCGACGCCACGTGGATCATCCCGGAGCTGGCGGAGCGCATCGGCGCGGCGGAGGTGATCGCCGGCCGGCTTTACGAACCCTGGGCCCGCCGGCGCGACTCCGCCATTGCCGACGCGCTGGAAAAGGTCGGGCGCAAGCTCGTGCTGCACACCCATTCGCTGCTGCACGAGCCGCACCGCATCCGCACCGGCACGGGGAAGCCCTATTCCGTCTACACGCCCTTCTCGCGCGCGATCTTCGGACTGGGCGAGCCACATCCGCCGATCCCCGCGCCGAAGCGCCTCACCCCCGTCGCGCAGGCGCCCGAGGGCGTGACGCTCGACGCCCTTGAGCTACTGCCCCGCGCGCCGGAGCCGGATTGGTGGCGCGAATTCCCCCGTCACTGGACGCCCGGCGAGGCCGGTGCCGCGCGCCGCATCGAGGAGTTCGGCCGCCGCGCCATCGACCGCTACGACGACAGCCGCAACACCCCCGGCATCGACGGCACTTCCCGCCTCAGCCCGCATCTGCGCTTCGGCGAGATCAGCCCGCGCCAGGTCTGGTACGCGGCGCGCGAGGCGGGGCTGGGAGGCGAGGCCACCTTCCTCAAGGAGGTGCTCTGGCGCGAATTCTCCTACCACACGCTCTGGCACCGCCCGGACATGCCCGAGCAGCCACTGCGCGAGGAATTCGCCCGCTTCCCCTGGCAGGTCTCCAAGCCGGCGCTGACGGCATGGCAGCGCGGCCTCACCGGCTATCCCATCGTCGATGCCGGCATGCGCCAGCTTTGGCGCATGGGCTGGATGCACAACCGCGTGCGCATGATCGCCGCCTCCTTCCTGGTGAAGCACCTGCTGCATCCCTGGCAGGAGGGCGAGGCCTGGTTCTGGGACACGCTGGTGGACGGCGACCTCGCGAACAACGCGGCCTCCTGGCAATGGGTCGCGGGTTCGGGCGCGGATGCCTCGCCCTATTTCCGCGTCTTCAACCCGATGCTCCAAAGCGAGAAATTCGACGCCGACGGCGCCTATATCCGCGAATGGGTACCCGAGCTCGCCGGGCTTCCCACCCAGCACATCCACAAGCCCTGGGAAGCGCCGGCGGCGGTGCTGGCCCGGGCCGGCGTCACCCTCGGCCGCGACTATCCGCGCCCCATCATCGAGCATGGCGAGGGCCGCGCCCGCGCGCTCGCCGCCTATGCGTCGCTGCGTGCGGAGGGCGACGCAGCGTGACGACCACCGCCGCCGATCTCCGCCGCCGGGGCTTCAAGGGACTGCGCGTGGTGGGCGACGTGCATGGCGAGGCGGACGCGCTCGAAGCCGCCATCATCGGCGCCTGCGATGCCGACCTCTTCCTCATCCAGCTCGGCGACCTCACGGATTACGGGCCGGATTCCCCGGGCGTGCTGCGCGACGTCTTCTCGCTGCTGGACGCGCAGGCGGGGATGTTCATCCTCGGCAATCACGACCACAAGCTGCGCCGCGCGCTCATGGGCAACCGCGTCCGCAGCCCCGTCGAGGCGACGCCGCGCACACTGGAGCAGCTGGAGGCCGCAACCGACGGCGCCGAGCTGACCGAGCGCGCCATCACGGAGATCGGCCATGCTCCGGCCTGGCTGCGGATCGGCTCCTGGCTCTTCGTCCATGCCGCCTTCCATCCCGGCATGCTCTACGAGGCGGCCCCGCGCGAGGCCGGCACGCGCCGGCCGGACAACATCGTCTCGCGCGCCCTCTTCGGCCAGGTGACGGGCCGCACCCAGGGCGACGGTTACCCTGAGCGGCTGCTGCACTGGGTGGATTCCATCCCCGCGGGCCTCACCGTCTATTGCGGCCACGACCAGCGCTCTACGGACGGCCGCCCCCTGCCGGTCCACGGGCGCGCCGGCGGCGAGGCGGTGTTCATGGACACCGGCTCGGGCAAGGGCGGCCATCTCTCCTGGACGGATCTGCCCTTTCCCTGAGCCGCGGCTACAGCAGCCCCTCGCGGCGGAAGCTCGTATGGCGGCCGTTGCCCAGGATCAGATGGTCATGCACCACGATCTCCAGCACGGCCGCCGCGTCCTGGATCTGGCGCGTCATCTCCAGGTCGGCGCGGCTCGGCGTGGGATCGCCCGAGGGGTGGTTGTGCACCAGGATGATCGCCGTGGCGTGCAGTTCCAGGGCGCGCTTCACCACCTCGCGCGGATAGACCGGCGCGTGGTTCACCGTGCCGCGGGCCTGCGCCTCGTCGGCGATGAGGCGGTTCCTGGGATCGAGGAAGAGCACGCGGAACTGCTCGACCTTCTCGCGCGCCAGCGCCGCGTTGAGATAGTCGATCAGCCGCTCCCAGTTGTTGAGCACCGGCTGTTCGGTGATCTCCGCCTGCATCATCCGCAGGGCCGCCGCCTGCACCAGCTTCAGCGCCGAGACGCTGTGCGGGCCGAGGCCATGGCTCTCCATCAGCTTGCCGGCGGGGGCGGCCATCACCCGGGCGAAGCTGCCATGCTCTTTGATGAGGCGCTTGGCCAGCGGCTTGGTGTCGCCGTTCTTGAAGGCGAAGAAAAGCAGCATCTCCAGCAGCTCGTAATCGGCGAGCGCGTCGGGACCGCGATCGAGAAGCTTCTCGCGCATGCGCCCGCGATGGCCCTCAGGGCCGGTGGAGAAGAAGGCGCGCGGCTCGGGCGGATGTTCGGCCTCGCCGGACATCGGCGGTCCGACCTGCGACGGCGCCTGAAACGGCGCGGCGCTTTCGGCGAAGCCCCGCACCCCATAATGGGGGGCGGGCCGCTGCGGATCCGGGGCAATCTCTTCCCGCCGGCCGGCCTTCCTGAACCAGTCCACGCGAAGTTCTCCCGCGTCTCCTCAGCTATCGTTAGCCTTCCTTCATCAAATATCAAAGGAAGATTGAACATGAAATCGCAAGTAATACGCGATCGATACCGCTAATACCCGTGCAGGGCCCGCCAGATCTTCTCCGGCGTCGCCGGCATGGTGACCTCCGCTCCCACGGCATCGCGCAGCGCCGCCATGATCGCCTGGGGGGCCGCGATGCAGCCCGCCTGCCCCGTCCCCTTCACCCCGAGCCCATTGGCCTCGGTCGGCATGTCCTCGCGCAGATGGATCTCCAGATCCGGCAGGTCGGAGGCGCGCGGCATCGCATAATCCATGAAGCCCGCCGAGAGTAGCTGCGCGCTTTCGGCATCATAGGCGATGCGCTCCATCAGCGCCTGGCCGATCCCCTGCACCACCCCGCCCTGGACCTGGCCGCGCGCCAGCATCGGGTTCAGCAGCCGGCCGTAATCGTCGACGGCGATATAGGAGAGCAGCCGGATCTCGCCCGTCTCGGGATCGAGCTCCACCTCCGCCGCGTGGGCGCCGTTGGGGAAGGTCACGAGGTCGAGCGCATGGGCCGCCTCGCCTTCCAGCGCGCCCTCTTCCGTGGCGAGCTCCGCCAGGGTCAGCCCGCGTCCGTCGGCGAGCCCGAAGCGGCCCTGGGCATAATGCAACGCCTCGGGCGTGGCCTGCAGCAACCGCGCCGCGACGCTGCGGGCCTGGGCGAGCAGCGCGCCCGCCGCGAGGCGCATGGCCTCGCCCCCCATATGCAGGCTGCGCGCCCCGCCATGGCCATTGCCGCGCGGGATGCGTCCCGTATCGGCCTGGACGTAGCGGATGCGCTCCATCGGGATATCGAGCAGATGGGCGATGTATTGCGGGAAGCTCGTCTCGTGCCCCTGCCCGTTCGACTGCGTGCCGATCGCGAGCTCGACGAGGCCATCCCCGTCCACGCGCAGGCGCGACCACTCGCCCGGCGCGCCACGCGCCGTCTCGAGGAAACAGGTGAGGCCGAAGCCGCGCCGCCTGCCCTGGGCAGCGCTCGCTTCGCGACGGGCGGCAAAGCCCGCGCGATCGGACAGGCGCGCGCATTCCTCGAGCCGGGCGGCGAAATCGCCGTCGCGGATCTCCATGCCGAAGGCGGTGCGATGGGGCAATCGGGTGATGAGGTTCTTCGCGCGCAGTTCCTGCGCGTCCATGCCGGTCTGCGCCGCCGCCTTCTCGATCAGGGTCTCGATGATGAAGTTGGCTTCCGGCTTGCCGGCGCCGCGATAGGCCTCCATCGGCGCGGTGTTGCTGAAGGCGCCGCGCACGGTGAAATGAATCGCGGGGATCGCGTAGCAGCCGCCCATGGCGGTGGCGGCCGCATTGGTCGGGCAATGCGGGCCGACGGGGGAGAGGTAGGCACCGCATTCGGCGACCGAATCCACCTCCAGCGCGAGAAAGCGGCCCTCGCCATCGAGCGCGAGCCGCGCCTGGGCATGCAGGCCCCGTCCATGGGCGGCGGCCGAGAAATCCTCGGCCATGGCGGCCTTCCAGCGGACCGGCCGGCCCAGCAGGCGCGCCGCGTGCAGCAGCGGCAGATGCTCGGGGAAGGCGACATTCTTCACGCCGAAGCCGCCGCCGATATCGGGTGCCACCAGGCGCAGCGCCTCGGGCGCGATCCCCATGGCGGTGCAGATCTGGTCGCGGATACCGTGCAGGCCCTGGCCGTTGCAGTGCAAGGTGAGCTGCCCTTCCTCCACCAGCGCCAGCGCCGCGCGGGTCTCGATGGGCGCGCAGGCCACGCGCTGATTGGGGATGGTGGCGCGCACCACCGTGGCGGCGGTGGCGAAGGCGGCCTTCACGGCCTCGGCCTCGCCCTTGCGCCAGAGGAAGGCGAGGTTGCCCGGCGCCTCCTCGTGCAGCTGCGGCGCGCCCGGCTGCAGCGCGGCATGCGGGCAGCTCACCGCGTCGAGCGGCGCGTAATCGACCTCGATGCACTCGGCGGCGTCCTGGGCCTGGAGCGCGGTCTCGGCGAGGACGCAGGCCACGGGCTGGCCGACATGGCGCACCGCATCCGTCGCCAGTCCGGGCCGCGGCGGGACGATCAGCGGCTTCTCCGCCGCCAGAACGGAGGTGCAGGGCAGGCTGCCGATGCCCGCCGCCACGAGATCCGCCCCCGTCAGGATCAGCCGCACGCCGGGCATCACGCGGGCCGCAGAGGCGTCGATGGAGCGAAGGCGCGCATGGGCATGCGGGCTACGCAGGAACACGGCGTGGAGTGTGCCGGGCGCCATGTCGCGGTCATCGACATATCGCCCGCGCCCGGTCAGGAAACGCTCATCCTCAAGGCGGCGAATGGATTGCCCGAACATGCCCGTCTCCGAAATGCGAGGTTAGGTTTAGGCGGCCTGCCGCGCCGCGCCTAGCGAGCCGTGCGGCCGGAATCGGCCAGGCCGAACAACCCGCGCAGGAAGCCCGGCGTCAGGGCGGCGAGCGGGTTCACCGAGACCTCCGCATTGTCGGCCGGTCCCTGGGCGCGGAAGGTGGCCGCGAAGACGCCCCCGCCCTGCTCGGGGCTGAAGAGCCGGCCCACCAGCGGCAGGTTCCCCAGCAGCGTGTTGAAGACATAGGCCGGCACGATGGTGCCATCGAGATCCAGGATGGTGGGACGCTCGCGCAGGATGCGCCCGCGCGCCGTCAGGCCCAGCGAGGCCGAGAAGGCCCGCGCATCATTGATCCGCAGCAGCTCGGGCGTGAGGGTGAAGGGCACCACCGCGCGGCTGAACACCAGCCCGCGCTGCATCGCCTCCACCACGCCGAAGAGCGTCATCGCCTGCAGGATCTTGCCCAGGGTCGGCGCGTTGCGGATGGTGAAGTTGTCGAGCTCCGCCGTACCGGTCAGCGGCGCGCCGCGGCCCGCGCGCTCATATTGCGCGTCCAGCGTGAGCCGCCCGCCCTCGATGGTCTCGACGACGCCGAAGGCGCGCAGCAGGCCGCCGCCATCCTCGGCCGTGCCGCGCAGCTGCCGCGCCTGGCCTCGCGGCGTCATGGTCAATTCGAAATTGCCGGCGCTGCGCGAGGTCCGCCCACGCAGGCTGGCCTCGCGCATCACGCCGGCGGCATCGAGCCGCCCGCGCGACTGGGTGGCGTAGAGCTCGCGATCGGGCCCCAGCATCACGCGGTCGAAGCGCAGGTCGAGGGCGAGCGGCGTCTGGCTTTCCGACGGCGCCTCCGCCGGCTCGCCGGCCGAGCGCGCCGCCCCGCCCGAGACCTGATCGGGCGAACCGAAGAGCGAGCGCAGGTCCAGCACCGGGCCGCGCAGCGTGACGTTCCAGGGCTGGCCGGGGGCGGTGGGGGCGCGCGCATCGCCGGTGAGCCGGCTCGCACCGAAGCTGGTCTCCTGCAGCTCCACCCGCTCGACCCGCCCCTGGCGCGTCGTGGCGCGGGCGCGCAGCGCGAGTTCCAATGCCTCGATGCGGATATTGTCGATGGCGGTGAGCCGTTCGCCCTGCATGCGGAAGACGGCCTCCGCGCTGCCCGGGCTGCCCGGCGCCTTCATCCAGCCGAGCGGGGCGAAGGCCAGGGTCGCATCCCGCAGATCCCCGCGCAGATTGACCGTGCCGAGCCCGTTGCGCCGTCGCTCGCTGCGGACCTCGAAGTTCACCGGGCCGCGCAGCAGGCCCTCGGTGTCGAAGCCGATCATCGCGAAGCGCTCGGCGTCACCGCGGCCGGTCACGGTCTCGCGGCTCACCACCTGGGTGGCGGGGCCGGACCGGAAATCCATCTCGACGCCCAGGCGCAGGGGCACGCCGACCATGCTCCCCGTTCCCGTGATGCGCAGCTGCTCGGTATCCGCCACCAGCTCGATATTTGCCTCCTCAAGGTCGCGCTCGAAGAGCAGGCGCGTGAGGCGGGCATTGGCCGCCCGCGCCTCCGCGCGCAGCCGGACCTGCTCGGCCTGGAGGTGGGCGACGAGCGGGAAGGCGATGGTGAGCCGGCCCTCGAAGGTGCCGGCCGCGATGGTCGCCGGAAAGGGCTTGCGGTCGAAGAGATGCAGCCGGGGATGGCGCACGACGTTCACGACATCGGCCAGCGGCCCGGCCAGGTTGAAGGACATCTCCGTGCGGTCCTGCGCGCCCTCGGGGAAGAGGAAGCGCAACGTGCCCTCGCGGACCTCCAGCGGGCCCGGCTGGCCCGCCGCGTTCTCCTGGCGGCCGGCGGCCACCCGCACCTCGATCGCGTCGAGGCCGAAGGTGGCATAGCCCGAGGCGTTGCGCGCGGGCGGGATCGGCCGCAGCCAGTGCACCGTCGCGCCCTGCACCTCGATCCGTCCGGTGAGGCCCTTGACCGCGAAGCCGGTGTAGTCGTCGCCCAGCTCGGCCGCCATCTGCCAGCGCCCCGCACTGGCCTCGCCGGCCGTGATGTTCTCGACCATCCAGGCGCGGGCCTCCGCGGCGAGGCCTTGCGGCCAGAGCCGCGACAGGTCGGCGAAGCGGGCACGGTCGAGCTCCAGGCTGAGATCGCCGCGCCAGCGCCCCTCGCGCAGCGCCGCCTCGCCCATGGCCCGGATCGTGCTGGCATAGGCGCCGGCCCCCGGGGGCGTGGGCAGGCGCAGGGCGAAATTCTCCACACGCAGCGAATCCGGGCGCAGCTCGGCCGCCAGATCGATGGTCTCGACGGTCAGCTGCGGCCCGTTCGGCGAAACGAGCAGCGCATTCGCCAGCACCGCCTCGATCCGCGCCACTGGCAGGCGCCATTGCGTGAGGCTGGGATCCGCGGCGAGGCTGAGCCGCAGCATGGCGTCGCGCACGGCGCCGCGCGGGGCCGCCCGCCGCAGCGCGGCCCTCGTCTCGGGCGCGAGGCCCTCCGGCCAGAGATCGGGGAGCTCCCCGAGGTCGAGGCGCGAGAGGTTGGCGCGCAGGTCGCCCGCCCAGCCCTCCGCGCCCAGGGCAAGCTGGCCGGAGGCCTCCAGCGTCACGTGCCCCTGGCCCGGCAGTTCCAGCCGCGCCTGATCCAGCGAGACCTGGGTGCGGTTGCCCTCGAGGCTCGCCGAAAGGCGCGCGAAGGGCAGCGCGGCGCCGCCGTTCAGCACCAGATTGCCGCCTTCGGGCGCCTGGATGTCGAGTCCGCCGCGCAGGGGGCGGCCGTCCTTGTCGAATTCGGCGCGCGCCTGGATCGCCACGGGCGCGTCGAGGATCGCGAGCGGCGCCAGCGGCGGCAGGATCGCCGCGAGCTCGGAGGGGCGCAGCACCGGCAGGTCGACGCGCAGCGAGAAGCGCAGGGGATCGCCCTGGGCGCGGCCGCGCAGATGCACGGGCAGGTCCACCCCGCCCATGCGCATCACCGCCTCGCCATCGGCCTCGATGCCGCCCTCGGGCAGGCGGCGCAGCTCGATCTGCGTGTCGTTCAGCGACCAGTCGCGGCCCAGGAAGCGATCCTGCACCGTCACCTGTCCGCCGACGATGCGGATGCGTGTCAGCGAGGTGTGCATCGCCCGGTCCTGGGCGGGCTCCATCAGGTCGGAGAGGATATGGTCGGCGGGTTGCTCGGACTCGCCGGCGCTGGGGGGCCCGGCGCTGCCCAAGTCCAGCGAGAGGCCGCCCTCCTCGTCGCGCACCAAGGCGAGGTTGGGCCGCCGCAGCTCGATCGTGGCCGGCGCCACCAGGCCCTGGAGCAGCGAGGCGAAGGAGAGCGTGACCGCCGCCTCCGGCAGCGTGACCTGCGCCCGCCCCGTCGCATCCCGCAGCGTGACGCCGAGAAGGCGGATGTCGAGCGGGGCGGCGGTGCCGCGCCAGCCCTCCCAGGCGATGGCGGCGTGCTCGATGCCGATTCGCATGGCGCCGTCGGGCTGGTTGACCGCGCGCTCGATCTGCCGGGCGATCATGCTCCACTCGATCGGCCCCTGGGAGAGGCGGATGACCAGCGCGCCGACGGCGAGCCCGCCCAAAAGGGGAATGGCCAGCAGGAGGCCGCAGCACCAGCCCGCGATGCGCGGAAGGTGGGCCCGGCGGCGCGGCGGCGAAGGCGGGGGTTGACCCTGGCTCACCCGCGGTTCTCCTCTGCGGCATGACGCCGTTCCAAGATTCCGAAGCCGTTCAACGCCTGCGCGACCGCCTCGCCACCGGCAATGCGGGCCAGCAGGCCCTGCTGGCCCGCCCCGATGCCGCGCCCCTGCTGGAGCTGATGGGAGCGCACAGCTCCTACCTCGCCGATCTGTGCTGGGCCGAGCCCGCGGCCCTGGTACGCCTGCTCGAACGCGGGCCGGAAGAGGCGATGCAGCTCGCGCTCGACCCGCTGACCAAGGCCGATCCGACCGCGGCGCGCGACGTGGTGGCGAGCCTGCTGCGCCGCTCCAAGCGGCAGGGCGCGCTGGTGGTGGCCGCCGCCGACCTCTCCGGCGCCTGGGGCCTGGACCGCGTGACCCAGGCGCTGAGCGACCTGGCGGACCTCTCCATCGAATTCGCCTGCGCCCATCTGCTGCTGGACGCCGCGCGGCGGGGTCAGATCAACCTGCCCCGGACGAAGGGCGAGCCCCGACAGATCACGAAAGGCTCCGGCCTCATCGTGCTGGGCATGGGGAAACTCGGCGGTCGGGAGCTGAACTACTCCTCGGATGTCGATCTGCTGCTGCTTCATGATCCTGATTCGCCTTCGTATCACGAAGATCACGGCGCGGCTCCCTATGTCCGGCTCGCGCGCGATCTCGTTCGCCTGATGGAGGAACGGACGGTCGAGGGCTATGTCTTCCGCACCGACCTGCGCCTGCGCCCCGATCCGGCGGCGACGCCGCTCTGCGTCAGCGTTCCCATGGCGCTCTCCTATTATGAGAGCCTCGGCCAGAACTGGGAGCGCGCGGCGATGATCAAGGCGCGGCCCGTCGCGGGCGACCGCGCGGCCGGCGACGCCTTCCTGCGCGAGCTGCGGCCCTTCGTCTGGCGCCGGCACCTGGATTTCGCGGCCGTGGCCGACATCCATTCCATCAAGCGCCAGATCCATCGCCACAAGGGCGAGAAGGGCGCGGGCGGACAGATCGCGGTGGCGGGGCACGACGTGAAGCTCGGCGCGGGCGGCATCCGCGAGATCGAGTTCACGGTCCAGGTGCTGGAGCTGATCTGGGGCGGGCGCGATCCTGCCCTGCGCGACCCCACGACGCTGGGGGGCCTGGCCGCCCTGGCCGCGGCCGGCAAGCTGGACCGCCGCGCCGCGGCCGATCTGGCCGATGCCTATGTCTTCCTGCGCAACACCGAGCACCGGCTGCAGATGGTGGCCGACCGCCAGACCCATCGCCTGCCCGAGAAGCCGGAGGACCTGGCCCGCATCGCCAGCTTCATGGGCTATGCCGACACCGACGCCTTCGCCGAGGCGCTGACCGCGCATCAGCGCCGGGTGCAGGGCCATTACAACCGGCTCTTCGAGGCCTCGCCCAAGCTCACCTCCTCCGAAAGCTCGGGCAACCTCGTCTTCACCGGGGTGGAGGACGACCCCGACACGATGGCGACCCTGCGCGGCATGGGCTTTCGCGACCCCGGCTCGGTCGCCGCCATGGTGCGCAGCTGGCATCACGGCCGCCCGCGCGCCATGCGCAGCGAGCGCGCGCGCGAGCTGATGACCGAGCTGATGCCGGCTTTGCTCAACGCCTTCGCCCGCCAGCGCGAGCCCGACGCCGCCCTGGCGCGCTTCGACATGGTGCTGCAGCGCATGGCGGCAGGGGTGCAATGGCTGTCCATGCTGCACCGCAATCCGCGCCTGCTGCTGCGGCTGGCGGGGCTGCTCGGCGCCGCGCCGCAATTCGCCGACCATATGGCGCGCCATCCCTCCGCGCTGGAGGGGCTGCTGGCCGGCAGCTACGCCGCGCCCGGCGAGAAGCCCCTCGCCGCCCTGCCCGCCTTGATGCGCGAGGCGCGCGACGTGGAGGAGGCGCTGGACGCCACCCGCGGCCTCGTGACCGAACATCTGTTCGAGGTGGATGCGGCCGAGCTGGAAGGCCGGATCGACAGCGACACCTCCGGCGAGCAGCGCAGCGCGATCGCCGATGCGGCCATCTCGGCCCTCATGCCGGCCGTCCAGGCCGATTTCGTGCGCCGCTTCGGCAAGGTGGCGGGCGGCGGGCTCTGCGTGGTGGCCCTGGGCAAGCTGGGCGGGCAGGAGATGCTGCCGGGCTCGGATCTCGACCTCATCTTCATCTACGACCACGAGCCGGGCGCCGAGGCCAGCGAGGGCGGAGCGCGCAGCCTCGCACCCTCCGAATACTTCATCCGCCTCTCGCAGCAGATCGTGACGGCGCTGATCTCGCCCGGGCGCCACGGCCCCGTCTTCGAGGTCGATATGCGGCTGCGCCCCTCGGGCAATAAGGGCCCGCTCGCGACGCGCCTCTCGGCCTTCTCGCGCTACCACGCCGAGGAGGCCTGGACCTGGGAGCGCATGGCGCTGACCCGCGCGCGGGTGGTGGCCGGGCCCGCCGCGCTCTCGCGCCAGGTCGCTGCCGCGGTGGAGGCGGCGCTGTGCGCCCCGGCCGATCAGGCGAAGATCTTCGCCGATGCCGCCTCCATGCGTGGGCGCATGCTGCGGGAATTGCCCGCCGACGGCCCATGGGACCTCAAGGGCATGGCGGGCGGGCTGGTCGAGGTGGAGTTCATCGCCCAGGCGATGACGGTCGCCCATGCCGCGCGCCATCCCCGCCTGCTGCGCCGCACGACGCGGCTGGTTCTGGCCGAGCTCGGCCGCGAGGGCCTGCTGGACGAGCGCGAGGCGGCCACGCTCATCCAGGCCGAGCGGCTGTGGCGCTCGCTTCTGGCGCTGATGCGGCTGACCGTGGGCAAATGGCGCGAGACGGGGCTGCCGATCACCGTGGAGGAGGCGCTGCGCCTCGGCGCGGGGACGCTGGTGCACCAGGAGGTGCGCGACCTCGCGGAGCTGCGCGCGGTGATGACGGCGCATGCGGCCACCGTGCGGGCCGGCTTCGAGCAGCATCTGGGCCAGCTGATCAACTGACCGCCCGGCGGGCCGACCGATCCATTTCCGGAACAATCTGCCTCGGAATGGTGACAATTCGGCCAGGATCTTGCCCAGGCATGGATGCAGGATGACGTCCTGGATATCCAGAGGAGGAAACCATGCGTGGATTATTCGTGGCGGCCGCCCTCGGTCTCGGGCTGATCGCCGGCGGCGCCGGCGCGGCGCCCGTCCTCGGCGCGGCCCCGGCGGTGACGGCGGCTTCGGCCCTCGAGGTGCAGTACCGGCATCCCGGGCATCATCGCCCGCACTATCGGCCGCCGCCGCCCCGGCATTATTATGCGCCGCCGCCGCGCCATCATGGGTACCGGCCGCCGCATCATCACTACGGCCACCGGCCGCCCCCGCATCGTCACTACGGCCACCGGCCGCCCCGCCACTACGGCTGGCGGTAGAGCCTAGCGCCGGCGGGCCACCCCGTCGGCGACCAGGTTGCAGCCGAGCACGGTGAGCAGGATCGCCAGGCCGGGCCAGAGCGCGGTCAGCGGGGCCTGGAAGACCAGCTCCTGCGCATTGGCCAGCATATTGCCCCAGGAGGGCGCGGGCGGCGCGATGCCCAGGCCGAGGAAGCTCAGAACGCTCTCGGCCAGCACCGCCCCGCCCACGGCCAGCGCCGTCGCGATGGCGATGGGCGCGGCCAGTTGCGGCAGGACGTGGCGCCCCATCACGCGCATTTCGCTCACGCCCATCGCGCGCGCGGCCCGCACGAAGTCCCGCGCCAGGACCGACAGCGCGGTCGCGCGCACCAGCCGCGCGACCCCGACCCAGCCGAAGGCCGCGAGCAGGCCGGCGATGCGCAGCATATCGGCCGCCGCCTCGCCCCGCGGTAGCCCGACCACGGCGGGGTCGAGCGCGGCCAGGATCACCAGCAGCGGCAAGGCCGGCAGCGCGAGCATGCCGTCGGCGAGGCGCATGAGCGCGGCGTCGATCCACCCCCCGCTCCAGGCGGCCAGCAGCCCCGCGACGGTGCCGATCGCCGTCGCCGCCAGGGCCGCCATCAGCCCCACCACCAGCGAGACGCGCGCGCCATAGAGCAGTCGCAGGAGCATGTCGCGGCCGAGATCGTCCGTGCCGAGGGGATGCAGGGCCGAGGGCGATTCGAAGCGCGTGAAGAGGTCCGGCAGGAAGGGATCGTGGCCCAGCCAGCCGGCGGCCAGTGGCGCGGCGATCGCGGCCAGCACGAGGGCGAGCAGCAGGGCGAAGCCCGTCCTCATGCCTCCACCCGCGGATCCAGCCAGCGCTGCGCGAGATCGGCGACCAGGGTCGCCAGCATGGTCACGATCGCGACCACCAGCAGCGCCAGCAAGGCGAGGTTGAAGTCGTTGCCCATCACCGCGTCGTAGATGAGCTTGCCCATGCCCGGGCGCGCGAAGATCGTCTCGGTGATCAGCGCGCCCGACACCAGCGAGCCGGCATCCAGCGCCACCAGCGTCAGCAGCGGCACGCCGGCATTGGGCAAGGCGTGGCGCCAGAGGATCCGGGCCTCGCCGGCGCCCTGGGCGCGGGCCGTGCGGATATGCGGCTCGGCCATCGCGCCGGTCAAAGCGGAGGCGGCGTGGCGCGCGTAGCTGGCCAGATGCGCGAAGCTGAGCGTGGCGACGGGCAGGATCAGGAAGCTCCAGCCTCCCCCCTCGCCCCCGGACTGCTCATCGGACGGGGTGCCACCGGCGGGAAGCCAGCCGAGCTGCACGGCGAAGAGAATGATCAGCATCAGCCCCAGCCAGAAGGACGGAACGGCCTGAGCGAGAAGCGCCAGCCCCTGCACGCCCGGTGCCAGACGCGGCCGCAGCGCCGCCAGCGCGCCCAGGCCGACGCCGACCAGGACGGCGAGGGTCAGCGCCAGCCCCAGCAGCTGCAGCGAGCTCAGCAGCGCCGGTCCCAGCAGCTGCGCCACCGGCTGCGCGAAGAGCCGCGAATGCCCGAACTGGCCCTGCAGCACGGCCCCCGCCCAGGCGAGGTAGCGCGCCATCATCGGCTGATCGAGCCCATGCAGCGCGCGCAGCCGCGCCGCGTCCTCGGAGGTGAGGCGCGGGTCGCCGGCGATGGCGAGGTCGATCGGGTCGCCCGGCATCAGCGCGATGAGCAGGAAGGCGCAGAGCGAGAGGATCGCGGCGGTGACCGCGATCTGCACGAGGCGCGAGAGGATGAGGCGGGTCACGGCATCAACGCACCCGCCACTCCTCGGCCCAGAGGGACGAGAAATTGAGGTGGCCCGTCGGCCGGACACCCTCCAGCCAGCTCGGCCAGACATGGGCGTCCTGGCGGAACCACAGCGGCAGGGAGGGCAGTTCCTCGGCATAGATGGCCTGGAGGCGGTGCCAGAGCGCGCGGCGCTTCTCGCGGTCCAGCTCGATGGGCAGGGCCTCCAGCAGCGCATCCATCTCCGCGTTGCGGAATCCCGGATAGTTCTGGCCGGACCAGTTGCGCGCGACGGTCGGGATCTCCTCCGAATGCAGCGTGGTGCGCGGCACGCCCTCGGGCGAGGAGATCCAGGCATAGAGCGCCGCGCCCCCGAAGCGGCGATGGGACATGGTCTCGCCGAAGAAGACGCGCGGCGGCTCGTTGCGGATGCGCGCCTCCACGCCGATCTGGCGCCATTGCGCCTGGATCACCTGCTGCACCGCCTCGCGCGAGCGGTTGCCGGCCGTGGTCATGAGCTCGAAGGTCAGCCGCTCGCCGGCGGCGTTGCGCCGGATGCCGTCGGGGCCCGGACGCCAGCCGGCCTCCTCCAGCATCGCGGCGGCGCGGCGGGCGTCATAGGGCCAGGCCTGGACATCGGGATCGCTCGGCCAGTCGAGCGGGTTCACGTTGGAATTGGCGACCGTCTGCCGGCCCTCGAAGAGCCGGGCGACGATCTGCGCGCGGTCCAGGCCGATCAGCAGCGCCTGGCGGACCCGGCGGTCGGCGAAGATGGGCAGGTCGAGGTTCAGGTCGAGATGCTCGTAGATCAGGCCGGGACGGTATTCCACGCGAAAGCGCGCACCCGTGCGGCGCGCCAGGGCGACCGCCTGCTCGATGGGCAGGCCGAGCTCGCCGGCGATCATGTCGATCTGGCCGGCGAGGAGCTGGGCCTCCAGGGCCGGCGTGCTCTCCACGGCGCGGATCACGATGCGGCGGAAGGCGGGGGCCGCGCCGTCCCACTGCGCGTTGCGCTCCAGCGTGATGGCCGAGCCGGGTTGTACCTGGACGATGCGATAGGGCCCGTTCCAGAGGCCGGGCGTCGCCGGCTGCGTGTCGTAGAGGGTGCGCGTGCGATAGCTGCGCGGATCGGACCGCCAGAGCTCGCGCTCGAGATGGGCCGGAAGGGGCGCGAAATCGCCGAGGCTGGCGAATTCGAAGGTCACGCGGTCGAAGCGCAGGGTGAAGGTGCGGGCGTCCTCGGCGATGAACTCATAGGCCGAGCGGTAGAATTCAGCCGGGCCGATGCCGGTCGCGGGCTCACGCCCGGCCTCATAGGCGAAGCGGAGATCCTCGGTGGTGATGGGCGTGCCGTCGCCCCAGCGGCTTCCCTCGCGCAGGCGCCAGGTGACGCGGATGCCGGCCTTGCCCTCGGGCGTGGTTTCCAGACGCGCGAGGCCGTTCTCCAGCGTCGGCAGCGTCTCGCACAACAGGCAGACGAGCTTCCATTCGACGTCATAGGCCGTCACGGGGCGGCGCGCGAAGCCCAGCGTATAGGCCTTCGCGACCATGCTCTCGATATTGGGATGCAGCGTGGAGGGGTATTGCGTGACGCCGATGGTCAAGGTGTCGCGCGGCTGGGCCAGTGCGGGAAGCGCCCAGACCAGGCTCAGAAACAGAAAGCGGGCGAACATGCCGAACTCCAGGCCATAGGCACCCATGGTGGCCCGGCCCAGGTGGTAGGGGCAACCTTCCCTCGAAGGTCAGCCCCCCGGGTCGATCGGCTCATCTTCGGCTTCATGGGAGCTCCGTCGCGTGGTGATACCCAACCAGCACGCAACGGAGGGAAATCGCTCTCCTCAGGCCACCTTGTTCTTATGGGCCAGCGCCTCTTCGAGGCTGCCCACGCCGCCATGGGCGCGGCTCCAGGCCACCGGATCCTCCAGGAACTTGCGCACGCCGGTCAGCGAGGCTTCCGGGAAGTAGGACTTCTCGCGGCAGACCTCGAGCACGTCCCACCAGGTGGCGAGGTGATGCAGCGTGAGGTCCATGGCCTTCATCTGCTCGAAGCTGCCGGGGAAGACGCCGTAGTAGAACACCACGAAGGTGTGCGCGCATTTCGCGCCGGCCTCGCGCAGCGCCTCGGCGAAGCGGATCTTGCTGGCGCCGTCGGTGGTGAGGTCCTCGACGAGCAGCGTCTCCTTGCCCACCGGCACGTCGCCCTCGATGAGCGCGTTGCGGCCGAAGCCCTTGGGCTTCTTGCGCACATAGGCCATCGGCAGGTTCATGCGGTCGGCGATCCAGGAGGCGAAGGGAATGCCCGCCGTCTCGCCGCCGGCGATGCTCTCGATCGTCTCGAAGCCGATCGCGCGGTTGATCTTCTCGACGCCCAGATCGCTGATCCGCGTCCGTGCGCGCGGATAGGAGATGATCTTGCGGCAATCGATATAGACGGGGCTCTTCCAGCCGGAGGTGAGGGTATAGGGTTCCTCGGGGCGGAAATTCACCGCCTTGATCTCCAGCAGGATGCGCGCCGTGGTCAGGGCCGCGTCCTGATCCCAATCCGAGGCGTGATGGCCACTCATTCTTCCGCTCCGACACAAACGCCGTTTCCTACCCCCCGGAACCTCTTCCGTCCATGACGGTCTGGGTTCTGGAAGACCCGCGCGCGGGGACGGCCGCGCAGGCGCTGGGCATCGCCGAGCGTCTGGGCCTGCCCTTCCGCCGGATTCCGCTGCGCTTCGGCCCCTGGGCCAAGCTGCCTTGGCCCTGGGCGACCCTGGCCGGACTCGCGAACCGCTCATCCATCGCCCCGCCCTGGCCAGAGCTGGTCATCTCCGCCGGGCGCCGCGCGGCCCCCGTGTCGCGCTGGCTGCGGGCGCGTGGCGTGCGGACGGTCCACGCCATGCGGCCCGGATTCGGCGCCCATGATTTCGACCTGCTGGTGATCGGCGCGCATGACGCGCCCGCCCGGGCCGACAACGTGATGGTCATCCAGGGCGCCGCCCACAGGCTGACGCCCGGGACGCTGGCCGCCGCCCCCGCCCAATTCCCCGAACTCGCCGCCCTGCCCGCGCCGCGCGTGGCCTTGCTGCTCGGCGGGCCGGTACGGGCCGAGAACATGGCGCCCGAGGTGGCCGCGGAAATCGCGCGCCAGGCCGCCGGGCTGGGGGCGAGCGTCATGGCCACCGCCTCGCGCCGCACCGGCGTAACCGCCAGCGAGGCCGTGGCGAAAAGCCTTTCCGGCACGCCCCATCACCTGCATCGATGGGGGGGCGCCGATCCGAACCCCTTCCTGGCGATGCTGGCCTTGGCGCAACGCATCGTCGTCACGGGGGATTCCATCTCCATGCTCTCCGAGGCCCTGATGACGACAGCCCCGCTCCTCATCGCCGATCCCGGCGGCCTCGGCCCCCGGCACCGCGCCATGGCCGATGGGCTGATCGCGGCCGGCCTCGCCGCACGGCTGGGCGAGGCCCTGCCCCCACCGCGCGAGGCCCTGGACGAGACGGGCCGCATCGTCGCCGAGATCCATGCGCGCGGGCTGGTCCGGTGAGGCCGCCGCGCGCCGGGCGGGCGCCAGCCACCCCGACGATCCCCGACTGGGTGCTCTGGCGCGAGCGCAACGGCCGGCTCTCGCCGCTGCGCATCGTGGCGCTGGCGATCCTGATCCTGCCCCTCTTCTTCATCCTGGCCGATGCCTGGCGGGCCAATCTCGGCCCCGAGCCCCTGAACGCCGTGATGCATGAGACGGGGCGCTGGTCGATCCGGTTCCTGATCGCGAGCCTCGCCATCACCCCGGCCGGGCGCATCCTCGCCTGGCCGCGGCTTTATCAGATCCGCCGCATGGTCGGGCTCGGCGCGCTGGCCTGGGTGCTGCTGCACCTGACGCTTTACGTCGCCGACCAGAACTGGGTGGTGACGACCGCCCTCCTCGAGATCGCCAAGCGCTTCTACCTCACCATCGGCTTCGTCGCGGTCGCGGGGCTTTGCGTGCTGGGCTGGACCTCCACCGACGGCTGGATGAAGCGCCTCGGCCGGCGCTGGAAGCGGCTGCACCGGCTGATCTTCCCCATCATCCTGCTGGCCATGCTGCACGCCTTCATCCAGGCCAAATCCGATGTCGGGCAGGAGAGCCTGCTGACCGGAATCCTGCTCTGGCTGCTGCTGTGGCGGCTGGTGCCGGCGCGGTGGCAATCCAGCCTGCCGGCGCTGGCCGCGCTCACCGTCGTCGCCTTCCTCGCCTCGGTCGGCATCGAATACGCTTGGTACGCTTTGGCCACGAACCTGCCGGCCTCGCGCGTCGCGGCCGCGAATTTCGATCTGACCTTCGGGCCGCGCCCGGCCGCCTGGGCGACGATCGGGATGGCCGGCTTCGTGCTGCTCGCCGCCGCGCGGCAACTTGTCCAAAAACTGCGCGGGGCGTAACTCGAATTCCATCTGAGGATGGGACACGTCATGGCACGAACGCACCGCATCGCCGTCATTCCAGGCGATGGAATCGGCAAGGAAACCACACCCGAGGGCCTGCGCGTGCTCGACGCCGCCGCGCGCCGCTTCGGCTTCGACCTGAAGCTCACGCATTACGACTGGTCCTGCGAGACCTATACCAAGACCGGCCGGATGATGCCCGAGGACGGCCTGGACCAGCTGAAGGACAGCGACAGCGTCTTCCTCGGCGCCGTGGGCTGGCCGGGCGTGCCGGATCACACCTCGCTCTGGGGCCTGCTGATCCCGATCCGCCGCGGCTTTGACCAATATGTCTCGCTGCGCCCCTGCAAGCTCCTGCCGGGCGTCTCCACCCCGCTCGCCAACCGCACCCCCGCCGAGATCGACTTCTACGTCGTGCGCGAGAACACCGAGGGCGAGTATTCCTCCATCGGCGGCACGATGTTCCCGGGCACGGACCGCGAATTCGTCTCGCAGCAGAGCGTGCTGACGCGCACCGGCACCGACCGCATCATCAAATACGCCTTCGAGCTGGCCATGAAGCGCCCGCGCAAGAAGGTGACGAGCGCCACCAAGTCCAACGGCATCACCTTCACCATGCCCTATTGGGACGACCGCTTCGCCGAGATGGCGAAGAACTACCCCGAGGTGAAGACCGACCAGTTCCACATCGACATCCTCTGCGCGCATTTCGTGCAGCATCCGGACTGGTTCGACGTGGTGGTCGGCTCCAACCTGTTCGGCGACATCCTCTCCGACCTGGGTCCGGCCGTGGCCGGCTCCATCGGCGTGGCCGCGAGCGCCAACATCAATCCCGAGAAGGCCTTCCCCTCGATGTTCGAGCCGGTGCACGGCTCGGCGCCGGATATCGCGGGGCGCTTCATCGCGAACCCGATCGGACAGATCTGGTCGGGCGCGATGATGCTGGACCATCTCGGCGAGCCCGAGGCCGCCAAGGCCATTACCGATGCCATCGAGAACCTGCTGGCCAATGGCGGGCCGCGCACGCGCGACCTGGGTGGCCAGGCCGGCACGCTCGAGGTGGGCAAGGCCATCGCGGACGCCGTCGCCGCCTCCTGATCAGGACGATGGGGCAGGTGGCCGATGGGCCACCTGCCCGCCTTCCGACAGAGTGCCGGACGGACACTTGAACGACCGTGCAGATGTCGCTACTGTTGCGAAGCGTTGCGAGTGATTCGCAATTGGAGAGAACGATGGGCCAGGACTTCAGCCATATCGCCCGCCGCTGCGAACGGGCCGTTGTGACCGCTTATCGCGAATTGCGCGACGTGGGCACGCCGGATCTGTCGGCCTTCCAGGCCTGTACGACGCTCTATCGCGTGCATCACCCGGAAGCCTCGGTCACCGAGGCGCGGCGCCTGGTTGCCGAATGGGTGGACCACCACGTCATGCGCGAGAGCATGGCGCCGACTCCCGGTTGCGAATGCGACTGAGAATCGTCCGCCTCGCAACCGTCGAGGCGCTCTTTCTCTTTTCCTGACTAACCCGTCAGTCCGGCCAGCCGCTGCGGCAGTTCCGCCAGCCGCTCGGCCTCGGCATTGGCGAAGGCCAGCCGCAGATGGCGCTCCTGCCCCGGCCCGAAGAAGGGGCCCGGCAGGCAGAGCAACCCCTGCTCCGCCGCCAGGAACTCCGCGGCCTTCAGGGCATCGGGCGCGCCCTCGGGCAGGCGCAGATAGGCGAAGTAGCTCCCCATTGCATCGATCCAGCCCGCGTCCAGCGCGGCCCGGCAGGCGGCGGCGCGCTTGGCCATGATCGCGCGATTGCCCGCCCGCCAGTCGCGCAGCGCGTCGATCGCCCAGGTCACCGCCTGCTGGCCTGCGCGCGCCGGGCAGATCTGCAGGGTGTCGATCGCCTTGGCGAGCTGGGCCTGAAAGGCCTCGCCGGCGACGACGGCGCCGAGCCGATGGCCCGGAATGCAATAGGCCTTGGAGAAGCTATAGAGATGGACCAGCACGTCCTTCCAGTCCGGATCGCGGAACAGCCGATGCGGCGGGCTCTGCGCCTCGGTCAGGAAGTCGCGATAGGTCTCGTCGAGGATGAGCCAGATCCCGCGCCGCCGGGCCATTTCGGCGAAGGCCTGGATCACCTCGGGCGGATAGACCGCGCCGGTCGGATTGTTGGGCGTGACGAGCAGGATGGCGCGCGTGCGATCGTCGATCAGCGCGGCGGCGCGCCCGGGGTCCGGCACGAAGCGGTCCTCGGCGCGGCAGGGCAGCGGCCGCGCCTCGATGCCCGAGAGGCTCAGCGCCATCTGGTGGTTGAAGTACCAGGGCGTGGGAACGAGCAGGTTGTCGCCGGGCGAGGCAATGGTCTTCATCGCCATGGCGAAGGCCAGGTTGCAGCCGGCGGTGATCGACACCTGCGCGCCGGTGACCGCCGCGCCGTAGAACAGCGACACATCGCCCGCCAGCGCCTCGCGCAAAGCGGGATCACCAGCGATGGGGCCGTAGCCCGCTCCGGCGCGTGAGCCCGCCGCCTCGGCGAGGCGCGCCAGCAGCTCCGGATGCGGCGGATAGCCCGGCACCGCCTGGGTCAGGTCCAGCGCCGGCCCGTGCTGACCCTGATAGCGCGCCGCCCAGGCGCGGGCGGCGGGGATGGCGGGCTCGGCGGTGGCGAGGATGGTCGGGGCGAAGGGAGGCATGGGCGGCAAACTGGCATCGCCGCACGCGCCTTGGAAGCCGGCGGCGAACCTAATTGGCGCGGATATTGGCCCTTCGGATGGTCTCGCCCCACATCGCGCGCTCGCGCGTGATCCGCGCGGCGAAGGCCTCCGGCCCCTCGAAGGTGGGGGTCAGCCCGTTCTCCAGCAGCCGCCGCTGCAGCGTGGGATCCTGCAGCGCGCGCTCTGTCGCCGCGGCCCAGCTGCGCACCATCTGCGGGTTCATGTTCTTCGGCCCGCAGAGCCCGAACCAGCCCACCACCTCCAGGCCGGGCACGGTGTCCGCCAGCCGCGGCGCGCTCGCGAACTCCGGTACGCCCTGCGCGTCGCCCAGCGCCAGCAGACGGAGTTCCCCACCCTGGATCTGCCGGATGACGTCGCCGAGATTGGTGATGAGCAGGTCGGCCCGCCCCGCGATCACGTCCAGCGCCGCCGGCGCCGCACCTCGATAAGGAACGTGGACCATCTCGATCCCGGCCATCGCCTCCAGCCGCGCGCCGGTCAGGTGCTGGGCCGAACCGACGCCCGCGCTGGCGTAGGAGATCGTCCCCGGCCGCGCCCGAGCGGCCGCCACGACCTCGCCCAGCACCCGGAAGGGGCCACGCGCGCTGGCCACCACGCCATAGGTGGAAAGCGCCATGTTGGCGATGGGAACGAGGTCCTTGCCCGGATCGATCGGCAGCACGGCGCCCGGCAGCTCGGGGCTGATGGTCATGCCGCCCATCGCGCATTGCAGCACCACTGAGCCGTCCACCGGCCCGCGCGCCACGGCCTCGGCGGCGATGAAGCCATTGGCGCCCGTGCGGTTCTCCACGACCGGCCGCTGGCCGAGCGCGGTCCCGATTCCTTCGGCGATGAAGCGTGCCGTGAGGTCCGAGGTGCCGCCCGGCGCGAAACCCGAGAGGATGCGTGGCTGGCGATCCTGCGCCTGGACGGCGATGGGAGCGAGCGCCAGGAGCGCGGCCGTCAGCAGGCGGAGCATGGGCGTTTCCTCTTACTCTTGTTTATTCGGCGCGGATGTTCGCTCCGAGGATCACGTCACGCCAGCTCGCACGGTCGGCGGCGATGGTGCGGCTGAACGCACCCGGCGCCTCGAAGCGCGCGACCAGGCCGTTCTCGGCGAAGCGGCGCAGCGTGGCCGGATCGGCCGTCGCGGCGCGGATCGCCTCGGCCCAGCGGCCGATGACGGCCTCGGGCGTGCCGCGCGCGGCGCAATAGCCGAACCAGCCGCTGACGGCATAGCCCGGCACCGTCGCGCCGATCTGCGGCGCATCGGGAAATGCCGGCGAGCCGATGCCGTCGGCGAAGGCCAGCAGCCGCATCTCGCCGCCGCGGATCTGCTGCATCGCGTCGCCGAGATTGGTGATGATGAGATCCGCCCGCCCGGCCATCACGTCGAGCACGCCCAGCGCGGCGCCGCGATAGGGCACGTGCAGCATCCGGATATTGGCCGCCTGCTCCAGCCGCGCGCCGGAGAGGTGCGAGACCGAGCCGATGCCCGCGCTGGCATAGCTCACCTCGCCGGGACGGGCGCGGGCGGCGGCCAGGACCTCGGCCACGCTGTGGAAGGGCGAGTTCTTGCTGACCACCATCATCTGCGAGGAATGCGCGAAATTCGCGATGGGGATCAGGTCGCGGGAAGGGTCGATGGGCATGTTCGCGCCCGGCAGCTCGGGCGTGATGGTGAGCAGGCCGGTCGCGCATTGCACGATAGTGTAGCCATCCGCCGGGCTGCGCACGGCCTCGCCGGCGGCGATGAAGCCGTTGGCGCCGGTGCGGACCTCGACGACGGGGCGATGGCCGAGCGTGGCGAAGGCGGCCTCGGCCAGGATGCGGTTGATGATGTCGCTCGTCCCGCCGGCCGCGAAGCCGCCCAGGATGCGCGGCGCACGGTCGGGGAAGCCCTGCGCCGAGGCGGGTCCTGCCAGCAGCAGCGCGACCAGGAGGAGGCGCCTCATGGCCGCAGCTTCAGGCCGCTGGGCGTGGGCGAGAGCAGCGGCTGCGCCAGATCGGCGAAGTCGCAGAGCAGGCGACGCGTGTCGCGCGGGTCGATGATCTCCTCGACCCAGAAGGTCTCGGCCGAGCGGAAGGGCGAGCGCAGCTTATTCAGCCGGTCCTCGATCCGCCCGAGCTCCGCCACGGGATCCTCGGCCGCCGCCAGATCGGCCGCATAGGCCGCCTCGATCCCGCCCTCCAGCGGCAGCGAGCCCCAGCGCGCCGAGAGCCAGGCGTAGCGCAGCGAGAAGCGCCCGGCCGGCTGATGCACCACGCCGGCCACGCCGAAGGCGTTGCGGATGATCATGGTGCACCAGGGCACGGTGGTCTGGTTCACCGCAGCCATGGCGCGCACGCCCAGGCGGATGGTGGCCGCCTTCTCCGCCTCCAGCCCGACCATGAAGCCCGGGCAGTCCTGCAGATAGACGATGGGGAGGTGGAAGGTCTCGGCCAGGTCCACGAAGCGGATGATCTTGGCGCAGGCATCGGCCGTCCAGGAGCCGCCGTAGAAGAAGGGATCGCTGGCCATCAGCGCGACGGGCTTGCCGTTGAGCCGCGCGAAGCCAGTGATGATGCTGCGGCCGAACATCTTCCCCATCTCGAAGAAGCTGCCCTTGTCGACGACCGATTCCACGATCGGGCGCATCTGGTAGACGCGGCGGCGGTCGCGCGGGATGTGGGTGAAGAGCTTCTCGTCGCGGCGGTTCGGATCGTCCGCGCATTCGCTGACCGGCGGCGTGCCGTAGACCGAGGACGGCAGGTAGGACAGGAAGCGGCGCGCGGCCTCGAAGGCCTCCTCCTCGGTCTCCGTCGCGTGGTCCACGGCGCCGGACTTGGTCTGGATCTCCCAGCCGCCCAGCTCCGTCTTGCTCAGGTCCTGCCCCAGGCGCTTCACCACCGGCGGGCCGGCGACGAACATCGCGGATTTCTTGGTCATCACCGAGTAATGGCTGGCCGCCAGCCGCGCGGCGCCGAGGCCCGCGACCGAGCCCAGCCCCAGCGCCACCACCGGCACCATGCTCAGATTGGCGCCCGTATAATGATAGAGCGCGCCGCCGCCGACGCCGCCGGGCAGGTTCGCGCGGCCCGTCGTCTCGATGGTCTTCACCGAGCCGCCGCCGCCCGAGCCCTCGATGATGCGGATCAGCGGCAGGCGGAACTCATAGGCCATTCGCTCGGCCATGATCGGCTTTTCGCGGATGGTGGCATCGGCCGAGCCGCCGCGGACGGTGAAGTCGTCGCCCAGCAGGACCACCGGACGTCCATCGACCTTGCCGCGCCCCATGACGCAGTTGGACGGCGTGAGCAGCTTGAGGTTCCCGGCCTCGTCATATTCGGCCTTGCCGGCGATTGCGCCCATCTCGTGGAAGGTGCCGGCATCGGCCATGCCGTCGATGCGCTCGCGCACGGTGAGGCGGCCGCCGGCATGCTGGCGCGCCACCTTGTCGGCGCCGCCCAGCTCCTTCGCATGGGATTCGCGCAGACGCAGCTCGTCGAGCTCGGGTTGCCAGGACATCAGGCAGGCTCCTTCAGCGCCGCTTCGAGCAGCGTTTTCCTTGCGGCTTCCAGAAAGCCGGTATCCATTCGGCCCTCGCGCATCTCCGCGCTGCGGAGTGCCGCGGCGAGGAAGCCCGCATTGAGCTTCACGCCCTCCACGCGGATGGCGTCGAGCGCCTCGGCCAGCCGGGCCAGCGCCTGGGCGCGGGTGGGCGCGTGGGCGACGACCTTGGCCAGCATCGAATCATAATAAGGAGTGACGGTGTCGCCGGAGCGCACCCCGGCATCGACGCGCAGGCCCTGCCCTTCCGCCGGCAGCTCCAGCACCGCCAGCCGGCCCGGAGAGGGAAAGAAATTCTTCGATGGATCCTCGGCGCAAAGCCGCGCCTCGACGGCGTGACCATCGAGGCGGATCTGATCCTGCGTGAAAGGCAGCGCCTCGCCGGCGGCGATGCGGAGCTGCCATTCCACGAGGTCGAGGCCCGTCACCATCTCGGTCACCGGATGCTCGACCTGCAGGCGCGTGTTCATCTCCATGAACCAGATGCTGTCCACGGTCAGCGGCGCGGCGGCGATGAACTCAACGGTGCCGGCGCCGACATAGTTCACCGCGCGCGCCAGGGCGCAGGCGCGGCGGCCGAGTTCGGCGCGCAGTTCCGCGCTCATGCCAGGCGCGGGGCATTCCTCGACCAGCTTCTGATGGCGGCGCTGCAGCGTGCAGTCGCGCTCGTGCAAATGCAGGACATGGCCGTGGCTGTCGGCGATGATCTGTACCTCGATGTGGCGCGCGCTCTCCACAAGCTTTTCCAGCATCACGCGGTCGTCGCCGAAGATCGCGGCCTCGCGGCGCGCGGCGGCCAGGGCGGCGGAGAATTCTTCCGGTGAGCGGACGCGGCGCATGCCGCGACCTCCTCCGCCGCCGATGGCCTTGATCATCACGGGATAGCCGATGCGCGCGGCGGCGGCCGAAAGCCCGTCCTCCGACTGGTCGGCGCCCGGATCGCCCGGCAGGCAGGCCACGCCCGCCTCTTGTGCGATCAGCCGCGCCGCCGCCTTGCCGCCCATGGCGCGGATGGCCTCGGGCGAGGGACCGATGAAGGTGAGCCCGGCATGGCGGCAGGCCTCGGCGAATTCGGCATTCTCCGACAGGAAGCCGTAGCCCGGGTGCACGAAGCGCGCGCCGCTGCGCTCGGCCGCGTCGAGGAGCGCGGGGATGCTGAGATAGCTTTCGCGGGGATGGGCGGGGCCGATGCGCTCGGCGTGGTCGGCGGCCTCGACATGCAGCGCGCCGGCATCGGCGTCGGAAAAGACCGCGATGCTGCGGACGCCCATCTTCCGGCAGGTGCGCGCGATGCGCGCGGCGATCTCGCCGCGATTGGCGATCAGGACGGGGCCCATGAACCTACCGCCGAAGCGTGGCGACAGCCTGGCCTTCCTCGACCTGCTGGCCCTCGGAGACGAGAACCTCGACCACCGTCCCGGCATGGGGGGCAATGACCGGGATTTCCATCTTCATGGATTCCAGGATGAGGATCGGATCGTCCTCGCCCACCGCCGAACCGGCGGGGGCCGCAATCTTCCACACGGACGCGCCGATCTCGGCGAGCACTCTTGTTTCTGCCATGGGACCGTTTCCTCCGCGCCAATAATTGTAGGCTGCGCGTATTTGTGATCAAACTTTCAGCTATGGGCGTTCCTGTCAACACCTCCCCCGAAGAAAGCGTCGCCGCCCAGGTGCATCACCGCCTGAGGCTCGCCCTCATGCGCAGCCGCTTCCACCCCGGCGAGAAGCTGAAGCTGCGCGTCCTGGCCGAGGAGATGGGCGTCAGCTCCATGCCCGTTCGCGCCGCCCTCACCCGGCTCATCAGCGAGGGCGCGCTGGAGCAGCTGGACCGTCGCTCGGTTCGCGTGCCCATCCTCTCCGATGCGCGGCTGCGCGAGGTGGCCGAGCTGCGGATGGATCTGGAGGGCAAGGCCGCCACCCGCGCCGCCGAGCGCGCCACGCCCGAGCAGGTGGACGCCCTGGCCGCCATCCATGCCGGAATGCGCGACGATCGCGTCTGCGGGCGAATGGAGGAGATGATGGTCGCCAACGAGCGCTTCCATCGCGCCCTCTCGTCCATGGCCGAGATGCCCGTGCTGTCGCGCATCATCGAGGGGCTGTGGCTGCAATGCGGGCCGCTGAATGCGGGCATCAAGGAGATCCGCTTCCTGCACCATCCCGATGAGCATCCCCATCACGACGTGATCCGCGCCCTGCGCGCGCGCGACGGTGCGCTCGCGCGCCTCGCCATCCAGCGCGATATCTCCGTCTATGCTGACGCCCTGCTGCGCCGGCTGCCCGCCATCAACGCGGCCGGGCCGAAGCTTGACGAGGCCTGATCCCACCAATCTATGATCACAGATCTGGGCCGATAGAGCCCTCCAGTGGGAGAGATTCATGGCCGAGGCCCTGGCAGGAATTCGTGTGCTCGAGGCCGGCGGCGGCGCCGCCCTTGCCTATGCGGGCAAGCTCTTCGCCGACTTCGGCGCCGAAGTCCTGAAGATCGCCGACCACCACGATCCGATCGCCACGGCCTGGCCCCGCCTCGGCGAGGGCTCCGCGCTCCAGGCCTGGCTGAACACCAACAAGCGCCTGGTCGAGGGCAGCGTCTCGCAGCTGGCGCCGAGCTGCCACGTCCTGCTCGACGCGCGCCCCCGCGGGCGGGAAAGCCTGCCGCGCCACCTCGTCACCACGCGCATCTCCTGGTTCGGCGAACAAGGCCCTTACGCCCATTTCGCCGCGACCGACGTCACCTGCCGCGCTTTGGCCGGCGTCTTCGCCTGCATTGGCCCCAAGGAGGGCCCGCCCTCCATGCTGGGCGGCATGGCCGGCGAGGCGATGGGCGGCATCGCAGCCTTCATCGCGAGCGCGGCCGCGCTCTGGGGCGGCGGCGGACGGCGGATGGAGGCCAGCATCCACGAGGCCAATATCGCCATCGCCGAGTATCAGGCGGCCCAGGCCGTCACCAATCCCGAGGTCGAGCAGCGGCGCGGCGTGAACCGCTTCGCGCCCACCAGCCCGCTCGGCGTCTATCGCTGCCGGGAGGGCTGGCTCGGCGTCACCATCGTCACCCCCGCGCAATGGCGCGCCTTCTGCGAGATGCTGGGCCTCGACGATCTCGCGCGCGACCCCGCCTTCGCCGTCTGGCCCGGACGCCTCGCCCAGGCCGAGCGGCTGGAGACGCTCTTCGCCGAGCGCCTTGCCGCGCGCACCGCCGAGGACTGGTTCGCCGAGGCGCTGGCCCGCCGCCTGCCCTTCGCCGTGGTGCCCGAGATGACGACGCTGCTCGCCACGCCCACGCATCGCGCGCGCGATGCCTTCCAGCGCGTGAAGCTCGGCGCCACCGAGTTCGAGGGGCCCACCTTGCCCCAGCGCCTTACCCGCACGCCGCCGCGCCGCTACGGCATCGCGCCGCTCGGGCCCGAGCCCGCGCCGCCTGCGCCCCTCCTGACCGGCGGCCCATCGGAAAAGCTCCTGCCGTTGCAGGGACTGCGCGTGCTCGACCTCTCCATGGGCTGGGCCGGCCCGGTCTGCACGCGCACCCTGGGCGATCTGGGCGCCGAGATCATCAAGGTCGAGGCGATCCAGTATCCCGACTGGTGGCGGGGCGTGGATCCGCGCCCCGCCTTCTTCGAGCAGAAGCTCTATGAGCGCGACGTGCGCTTCGCCTTCCAGAACCGCAACAAGCGCGGCATCACGCTGGATCTCAGCCGGCCGGAGGGCGCCGCGCTGCTCCAGCGGCTGGTCGCGCATTGTGACGCGGTGATCGAGAACTACGCGCGCGAGGTGCTGCCCAAGCTCGGGCTCGATTATCCCGTGCTGAAGCGTTCCAGGCCCGACCTCGTCATGCTCTCCATGCCGGCCTTCGGCGGCCAGGGCCCCTGGCGCGACGCGCGCGCCTATGGCTCCACCCTGGAGCACGCCTCGGGCCTGCCCACCGTCTCGGGCGCCGCCGATGGGCCGCCGCTCACCAACCAGCTCGCCTATGGCGACCCCGTGGGCGGCATGAACGCGGCGGCCGCGGTGCTGACGGCGCTGCTGCACCGCAAATCCACCGGCGAGGGCCAGCATATCGACCTCGCGCAGGTGGAGTGCATGTTCCCCCTGGTCGCGCCCTGGATGATCGCGCAATCCGCTCTGGGCGACAGCGGGCCGCGCCTGGGCAACCGCCATCCGGACCAGGCGCCGCATGGGGCCTTCCCCTGCGCGGCCGAAGGCTGGGTCGCGATCGCCGTCACCGACGATGGCGCCTGGACGCGGCTCTGCGCCGTGCTGGAGCGAGCGGATCTGGCCGGACTCGACCTCGAGGCCCGCCGCGCGCGCGAGGACGAGCTGGAGGCGCTGATCGCGGCCTGGACCGGACCGCGCGATGCCGATGCCGTGATGGGCGTGCTGCAGGCCAATGGGATCGCGGCCGGGGCGGTGCGCTGGCCGAGCGAGCTGCGGCGCGACGCACATCTGCACGCCCGCGGCTTCTGGCAGGAGGCGGATCGCCCCTTCCTCGGCCCGCACACCCTGCCCTCGGCGCCCATCCGCATGGCCGGCGGGCCGCCGCTGAAGATCGTCCGGCCCGCGCCGACGCTGGGACAGGACAATACCGAGGTCCTGTCGGAGCTGCTGGGGCTTTCGTCGCAGGAGATCGCGGCCCTCGAGGCCGACGGGATCATCGGCACGGAGGCGATCCCGGTCTCGGCGCGCCGGCCCCGCAGCGATCCGCAGGCGCTGGCGCGGACGGTCAATGCGTGACGGTCTATTCCGCCGCTGAGCGTATGCCCCCCTGCGGCACCAGGTGCCGCACCAGCGGCGCGACCTCGTTCTGCAGCAGCGCCAGCGAGTTCTTCCACGCCCCCGGGTTCTCCGAATAATCGAAGCCGAAGACCAGGATGGAGCCGAACCCGCCCACCTCCTCGTAGACCTTGGCCAGCTTCTCCGCGACCGTCTTCGGCGAGCCCACGAGCCAGTTGCGCCGCGCGCAATACTCCACCGTCACGTCGCTGTCGGGCACCTCGGGGCTGTGCTTGAGATATTCGAGGAAGCCGAAATTGGCGAGCAGCGGCAGGAAGTACTCGCCCATCATCCGCCCCATCATCCCGCCCACCGAGAGCCGCCAGGCCTCCTCGTCCGTATCCGCGACGAAGACCTCGCGCACCAGGCGCCAGTCGCGCCGATGCGGCGTGCGGCCCGAGCGGCGCGCGCCCTCCTCCACCGAATCCCAGTGGCTGGAGACGTAGGCGGGGTTGAGGTTGAGGCTCATCGGCAGGAAGCCGCGCTCGCCCGCCAGCTTCAGCGTGTCGGAATTCTTGCTGAGGCCAGCGACGCCGATCGGCGGATGGGGCGCCTGCAGCGGCTTGATGTGCGGCTTGAGGAAGCCGAACATCTGATCGATCTTGTTGACGGTCCAGTACTTGCCCTCATGCCGCCAGGGCCCGTCCTCGGTCCAGGTGCGCAGGATGATTTCCAGCGCCTCGCGCGTCATGTCGCGGTTCTGGCCCGACATGCCGTCGACGTTGAAGGTGGCCCAGTCGCTCGGCAGGCCCGAGGCGGCGATGCCGAAATTCAGGCGGCCGCCCGAGATGTGATCGAGCATGGCCACGCGGTTCGCGAGCTCCACCGGGTGGTGATAGGGCAGCAGGAAGCCGCCGGGGCCCAGGCGGATATTGGTCGTCTCGCGCAGGGCCTGGGCGATCAGCAGGTCTGGCGCGGGGTGTGGCTCCCAGGGCGCGGTATGGTGCTCGCCGATCCAGGCCTCGCGATAGCCCATGCCGTCGAGCCAGCGCAGAACCTGCAGATCCCATTCATGCCCATCGCGCAGCGAGCGCTCGGGCGGATGGGACGGCATCGTGAAGAAACCGAAATCCATGGCGCTCCCTCCGGCAATTCTTGTTGGAAGCGCCGACGGCGCTCCGCCGGCAGCTTAGTCAGCTTGGAGGGTTCACCCAACGGGGCAGCCATGCGGTGCAGCATAACCGCCCCGTCGAGGCCGATCAGCCGCGCACCATCGGACAGCCACCCTCGCTCAGCGGCCGCATGGCCTGCTCCGCCTCGATGGTGCCGGCGAGCTTGTAGAGATCCCAGCCCGTCCGCACCTCAGCCGGCGCCTTCACCTCGAAGAGATAGACCGGGTGGATCTTGCGGCCGTCCTCGCGCACGCGGCCCGCGCCGAGGCAATCGTCATCCGTCGGCATCGCCTTCATGCGTTCGATGGTCGCGCGGCCGGACACCTTGGCCTGGGCGGTTCCCATCGCCGCCGCCGCCTTCAGGTAATGCGTCACCGCCGAATAGGCGCCGGCGTGGTTGGTGCTGGGATAGATGCCGGTCGGCATACGCGGCAGCACGCGCTGGGTGAAGCCGCGGGTGCGGTCATTGAGGTCCCAGTAGAAGGGCTCGGTCGTCAACAGGCCCTGCGCCGCCTCCGCGCCCATGGCGCGCACATCGCCGAGCAGGCAGAGCAGGCCCACCATCTTCATGCGTCGCGTCAGGCCGAATTCATGCGCCTGCTTCACGCAGTTCACCGTGTCCGTGCCGGCATTGGCCAGGCCGAGCACCTTGGCGCGCGACGCCTGCGCCTGCAGCAGGAAGGAGGAATAATCCGTCGTCGCCGGAAAGGGATAACGCGCCTGGCCGAGCACGCGCCCGCCCGCCGCCTCGACCGCGCGGGCCGTGTCGCGCTGGAGCGCGTGGCCGAAGGCGTAATCGGCCGTCAGGAAGTACCAGCTGTCGCCGCCGGCGCGCACCGTGGCCGAGCCCGCGCCATTCGCCAGCATCCAGGTGTCATAGGTCCAGTGGACATGGTTGGGGCCGCAGCGCGGGCCGTGCAGATCCGCCGTGGCCGGGCCGGTCGCGAGGAAGACTTTGTCCTTCTCGCGCGCGAGGTCGGCGACGGCGAGGGCGATGGCCGAGTTGTTCACCTCCAGGATCGCGTCCACGCCCTGGTCGAACCATTGCCGCGCCAGGGCCGAGCCCACATCCGCGCGATGCTGATGATCGGCATGCACCACCTCGACCTGGACGGAGGTGCCGGCGCGGGCGAGATCGTCGATCGCCTGCCGCACGCAAGCCATGGTGCCGAGGCCGGAGAGATCGCGATACGGCCCGGTGAGATCGCCGAGGATACCGAGCTTGAGCGTCGGTGTGGCCTGCGCCCGGGCCCGGCCCATGATCCCGCTCGCGGCCAAGGCGCCGCCGGCCGTCAGGATTGTCCTGCGATGACCCATCATATTTCGTCCGCTCCCAATGGGTCTCGTAACGGACCCCATGGCGGCAATCTGGCGCGGCTCGATGCGTCCGGCAACGACCCGGCGACGCGGTTACACTTCCTGAAAATCGGGCCATGATCGCTCCGCCGTCGCGCAAAAGGCGATGGACGCCTCCTCCTTCCAACTGGGCGAGGTGAAAAATTTCGTCCGTGCATCGCGGGCGGGGAAAATCGCGATCGGCCGCGGGGCGTCCCGCAAGAGCCGGGAATGGGAGCGACGATGACAAGAAACATCCGCCAGGCCTGGCCGGCCGCCCTGCTCGCGGGCGCCCTCGCTCTCGCGCCCGGCGGCGCTGAAGCGCAGGGGACAAATCAGAACCTCACCATCGGTGTCGGCGGCGCCTTCACCACGATGGACCCGCATTTCTACAACGCCTCGCCCAATGCCAGCCTGTCCTCCCATGTCTTCGAGCCCCTGGTGGTGCGCGACGCCCGCGCGGCGCTGACGCCGGGCCTGGCGGAATCCTGGCGCACGATCTCCGACACGGTCTGGGAGTTCCGGCTGCGGGCCGGCGTGAAGTGGCATGACGGGCGCGATCTCACCGCCGACGATGTCGCCTTTACCATCGCCCGCGTGCCCAACGTCCCCAACACGGCCGGCAGCTTCGGCGGCTATGTCCGCGCCATCTCGCGGGTCGAGGTCGTCAATCCGCTGACGGTCCGCATCCACACCGCTTCGCCACATCCGCTGCTGACGGTGGAGCTCGGCTCGATCTTCATCGTCTCGCGCCATGTGGGCGAAGGTGCGGCGACGGAGGATTACAACAGCGGCCGCGCGGCCATCGGCACCGGCCCCTATCGCCTCGTCTCCTACAGCCAGGGCGACCGGGTCGTGATGGAGCGCAACGGCCAGCACTGGGATCGTCCGCAGCCCTGGGCGCGGGTGAACTACCGCATGATCGGCAATGACGCGGCGCGCAGCGCGGCGCTGCTGTCGGGGGATGTGGACGTGATCGACCAGGTCCCCTCCTCCGACCTCGCCAGATTGCGCAGGGACCCGCGGGTCACGATCAGCGAGATCGAGAGCCTGCGGATGATCCATGTCGCGCCCGACTGGTCGCGCCGGGAAAATCCGATCTTCGTCTCCGACACCGCCGGCCGCCCGCTGGCGACCAATCCCTTCCTCGACGCGCGGGTGCGCCGCGCGCTCAACATCGCGATCAACCGCACGGCCCTGGCCGAACGGGTGATGGAGGGCACCGCCGTGCCCAATGGGCAATGGCTGCCGCCGGGCCTCGCCACCTATAATCCCAACGTGCCCGTGCCGCCGTTCGATCCCGAGGCGGCCAGGCGCCTGCTCGCCGAGGCCGGCTTCCCGCAGGGCTTCCGGCTCACTTTGCACACGCCCAACGATCGCTATCCCAATGACTCCCGCGTCGCCCAGGCGGTGGCGCAGATGTGGACGCGCATCGGCGTCCAGACCTCGATCGAGGCCCTGCCCTGGTCCACCTTCAGCACGCGCGCCAGCCGCCAGGAATTCGGCATGCGGCTCACCGGCTGGGGGAGCTCGACGGGCGAGGCCTCGATCGCGCTGGCCAATGTCTATGGCACCTACGACCGCGCGGCGCGGACCGGCTCGGCCAATTCGGGCCGCTACTCCAATCCCGCGCTCGACGCGCTGGTCCGGCGCGCCGTCAGCACGGTGGACGACGCGCGACGCGAGGAGATGCTGCGCGAGGCCGTGAAGATGACGATGGAGGACGACGCCAGCTTCGTCCTCTTCCAGCTCGTCAACTTCTGGGCCGTGCGCAAGGGGCTGACCTATGAGCCCCGGATGGATGAGCGGACGGTCGCCATGTCCGTCCGCCCTTCGGCACCGTAGCGGCTATTCCGGCCGCAATCCGCGGCGGCGGATGAACTCGCCCCAGACCTGGCTGTCGCTGGTCATGCGGGCCTGGAGATCCGCCGGCGAGCCCGACCAGGCGACGAGCAGGTTGTCGGCGAGGCGCTTCTGCACCGTCTCGTCGGCCAGCGCCGCGCGCACGGCCGCGTTGATCTGGTTCACGACGGGCTCGGCCATGCCGGCCGGGCCCACCACGGCGAACCACCCCGGCATGACCGGCGCATCGATGCCCGCCTCGCGCTGCGTCGGCAGATCCGGCAGGACGGGAAGGCGCTGCGCCGCGACGAGCGCCAGCGGCGTCACCGCGCCGGCCCGCACCTGGGCCAAGGCGACGGCGAGCACGAGGATCATCACATCCGTCTCGCCGGTGATGACGCTGGTGAGCGCGGCCGCGGTTCCGCCATAGGGCACATGGGTGAAGGTGACGCCGCTGCGATCGGCCAGCATCTCCATCGACAGATGCGTCGAATTGCCGATGCCCGCGCTGGCATAGGTGAGCTTGCCGGGCTCGGCGCGCGCGCGGCGCAGCAGCTCGGCGACACTCGTGATGCCCGACTTCTTGCTCGCGAGCAGGATGAAGGGCGCGTCCGAGACCGGGGCGACGAAGGTGAAATCCGCCGCCGCGTCATAGGTCAGATTTGGATAGAGATGCGGGTTGAAGGAGAGCTGCGAGACGCCCGGCATCAGCAGCGTATAGCCGTCCGGCGCCTGCTGCTTCAGGCCGTTGATCGCCACCATGCCATTGGCGCCCGGCCGGTTGTCCACCACCACCGGCTGGCCGAGGGCGCGGCCCATCGGCTCGGAGATGATGCGCGCCACCACGTCATTGGCCGAGCCGGGAGGCTGCGGCAACAGCAGGCGGACGGGGCGCGCGGGGAAGGACTGCGCCAGCGCCGGAGCGGCGGCGAGGAAGGGGAGCGCGGCGAGGCCGCGGCGCGAGATCGTCATGCGATCACTCCTGGAAAGGACGAAGGGGGAGGTCGAGGGCGCAGGCGCCCAGATGCAGCGTCAGCACGGGCGGACGGCCATGCGGGATCTGCTTGACGTGTTCGGCATCGGTGCCCGCCAGCGAGAAGCGCAGCTTGCTGCCCGGCTTGAAGATCCAGGAGGTCGGCAGCATCACCACGCGCATGCGCTCGGCGACACCGGGCGTCAGGGGCGTGGCGTCGTCGCGGTGATAGGTGCGGAAGGGCCAGGGCGACTGGTATTCCGGGGGATGCGGCGATTCCTTGCGGTGCAGCGCGCGCAGCAGGCCCTCGGTGACGTAGCGCACCCGGCCATCGGCCTCGACCTCGGAAAGATAGCAGATGATCGAGGCGTCCGGCTCACTGGAGGCCATCGTCAGATCAGCGATGGTGTTGCCGGTGAGCTCCATCGCGGTGTCGAAGGCCGCACTGTCATAGGCGGGAAGCGCGGCCTGCCGCTCATGCCAGTCGGGATAGTATTCGAGCGCGTTGATGGCGGCGATGCGCTCATAGCGCGTGCCCGAGCCCGTGCTGAAGGAGAAGTCGGTGAGATGCGCCGCCTCGCCGCCCGTCGCGGCTTCCGTCCGCAGCGCGCCGGCCGCCAGATGCAGGCGGGTCGTCTCGGGGATGGGCGGCCAGCTCGTCGCTTCCTGCCAGGTCTCGCCATGCATGGAGAAGAAGTGGATGGGCGATTCCGCCCGAAGGCCCGTATCGAGGCCCATCAGGTATTCGTCGAAGAAGCGCAGCGTCTCGCCCAGCAGCGCGAATTCCGGATCGATGCGCCCGCGCCAGGGCGAGACATTGCAGCGCGCCCCATGGTCCCACGGCCCGAGCAGCAGGTGCGTGGGATTGCCCTGCATCGTCAGGTATCGCGCGATGGCGCCATTGGCGTAGCCCACGCCGTCCATCCAGCCCGAGACGGCATAGATCGCCACGTCCTTGCGGATCGACTTGCACACCGAATAGGGGCTGATATTGGCCGAGGAGAAGGACGCGTCGTAAGGCAGCTTCTGCTCGCGGAAATTCAGGTCGGTGATGAAGTCCGGCATGCGGAAGTTGCCGGCATGCTGGGCCACGGCTTCCTTCACCAGCGCCCCGTCGGGATCCTCGTCCACCGGCATGGGTCCGGCGAAATCGGGGTTGGAGAAATAGGAGATATTGGCGAGCAGGTCGCGCCGGTCATGGTCCATCGCGACCATGAGCTCGTCATAGACCTGCGCCAGACGGTTCAGGAAAACGCCACCCGGATAATAATGATCCGACCAGGTGTCCCAGACAGCGAAGAGCGGCACGATGGCCTTCACCGCCGGATGCCCCGTGCTCGCCAGAAAATCCGAAGCCGCCCCGGGATAGGAGATACCGGTCGCGCCGATGCTCCCATCCGACCAGGGCTGCGCCACGATCCAGTCCGCAATCTCGCGCGCATCCTCGCGCTCGCGCGGGGAGCGGAAGCTGTCGCGCGTGCCGAAGCTCGCGCCCGTGCCGCGAATGTCGACGACGACGAGCGCATAGCCGCGCGGCACCAGGATGTCACGGAACTTGGCGGCGTTGGGGCAGGACTCGCCCTGGCCGCCCGGCTTCATCGCGAAGCGGCGGTAATAGGGGGTGTGGATGAGGATGGCGGGCACCGGCCCCGTCACGCCCTCCGGCACCCAGGCGTCCACCGCGAGGCGGCAGCCGTCGGGCATGGTCACGTAGCGCGAGATCGGCTGGGCCGGGATGACATGCTCGGCCGGGCGGCTCTCGAGATAGCGCGAGGGCGGCACGCGCCATGCGGCGCTGTTCAGGTCTGCATCGGCCAAGTCATGTAACTCCAAAGTGCAACGAAGCGGAGGTGATCTTGCAACGCCCTCCAACGCGCGCCTAGGCTGCGAACCAATGGCGAAATTCCTCTTGCGCAGATTGGCCGTGGCCATCCTTGTCGCTTTAACCGTGCTGACGCTGAGCTTCCTGCTCACGCGTCTGTCGGGCGACCTTGCGATCTCCATCGCAGGTCCCAATGCGTCGAGACAGGACGTCGAGATCATCCGCGAGACCTATGGGCTCAACCGCCCGGTCTATGTGCAGTATCTCGACTGGCTGTATCGCGCGGTCCAGGGCGATTTCGGCGAAAGCTACTTCTTCCGCGATCGCGTCTCCAACCTCATCGGCGCGCGGCTGCCCATCACCATGACGCTGGGGCTGGTCGGCCTCGGCCTAGCGCTGATCGTGGCGCTGCCGCTCGGCATCATCGCGGCCGTGCGCGAAAACACCTGGGTCGATCGCACCGTGATGATGGTGGCGCTTTTCGGCCAGGCCATGCCGTCCTTCTGGCTGGGACTGATCCTGATGGTCTGGCTGGGGCTGAACCTCGGGCTCTTCCCGATCTCGGGCACGGGCGGGCCGGAATATTACGTGATGCCGGGCATCGTGCTGGCCTTCTCCGCCATTCCCTCGCTGATGCGCCTCACGCGCAGCGGGATGATCGAGGCGCTGTCGTCGGACTATATCCGCACCGCGCGCGCCAAGGGGCTCAGCCGGCTGTCGATCCTGGTAAAGCACGGCTTTCGCAACGCGGCGATCCCGGTGGTCTCCATCGCGGCCGTGCAGCTGGGCTTCATGCTGGGCGGCTCCATCGTCATCGAGACGGTCTTCGCCATGCATGGCGTGGGCTATCTCGCCTGGGAGAGCATCAGCAAGAATGACTATCCCGTCGTCCAGGCCGTCGTGCTCGTGCTCGCGCTGATCTACATCGCGCTGACCCTGCTGGCCGACCTGCTGAACGCCGTGCTCGATCCTCGGCTGCGCACGTCATGAGCGTGGCGGTGCTTCCCGGCCAGGGCGTGGCGCGGCGGATGCTGCGCAATGTCGGCTTCCTCGTCGGCGCCGCGATCGTGGGGATCGTGCTGATCGTCGCGGTGCTGGCGCCCTGGATCACGCCCTTCGATCCCTTCGCGGTGAATCTCGAGCATCGCCTCGTGCCGCCGAGCTTCATGGAGGGCGGCACGCCGCTGAACTTCCTGGGGACGGACCAACTGGGGCGCGACTACCTTTCGCGGCTCATCTATGGCGCGCGCATCTCGATGATCATCGGCATCGCGACCGTCATCACCTCGGGGCTGATCGGCACCACGCTGGGCATCCTCGGCGGCTTCTATGGCGGGCGCGTCGACGATGCGGTCATGTTCCTCATCACCGCGCGGCTTTCCATCCCCGTCGTGCTGGTGGCCCTGGCCGTCGCCGGGCTGCTGGGCAGCAGCTTCCTCCTCGTCATCCTGGTGCTTGGATTGCTGCTCTGGGACCGCTTCGCCGTCGTCGCGCGCTCCACCACCATGCAGCTCCGCACGCTCGACTATGTGAGCGCCGCCTGGTGCGCCGGTTCCTCGCAGGCCAGCGTGCTGCTGCGCGAGATCCTGCCCAATATCGCCACCCATCTCGCCGTCGTCGCCACGCTGGAAATGGCGCTGGCCATCCTGCTGGAGGCCGCGCTGTCCTTCCTCGGCCTCGGCGTGCCGCCGCCTTTGCCCTCCTGGGGGCTGATGATCGCCGAGGCCAAGGAATACATGTTCTTCACGCCCTGGGTGATCCTGGTGCCGGGCATCGCGCTCTTCGTGCTGGTGCTGGGCGTCAATCTGCTGGGCGACGCGCTGCGCGACATGCTGGGCACGGATCTGAATCGATGAGTTCCTTGCTCGACGTGCGCGACCTGCGCGTGACCTTCGGCGGCACGGCCGCCGTGCGTGGTATTTCGCTCACAGTCGAAAAGGGCGAGACGCATTGCCTCGTCGGCGAGAGCGGCTGCGGCAAATCCGTCACCTCCCTGGCCGTGATGGGGCTGCTGGCGAAGGGCGCGAAGCGCGAGGCGGGCCTGCTCGCCTTCGACGGCACGGACATCAAGAACCACGGCGAGCGCGAGATGTCGCGCCTGCGCGGCGACCGCATGGCGATGATCTTCCAGGAGCCCATGACCTCGCTGAACCCCGCCTATACGGTCGGCTCGCAGATGACCGAGGTGCTGCGCCGCCATCGCGGCACGCCGCGCGCCCAGGCCGTGGACCGCGCCGCGGAACTTCTGGGCCGCGTCGGCATCACCGCGCCCGGGCTGCGGCTCGGCCAGTTTCCGCACCAGCTCTCGGGCGGTCTGCGCCAGCGCGTGATGATCGCCATGGCGCTCATGTGCGACCCCGAGTTGCTCATCGCCGACGAGCCCACCACGGCGCTGGATGTCACGGTCCAGGCGCAGATCCTGCGACTGCTGGCCAATCTGCAGAAGGAGCTCGGCCTGGGGATCCTGCTCATCACCCATGATCTCGGCGTGGTGGCGCGCATCGCCGATCGCGTCTCGGTCATGTATGCGGGCGAGGTCGTCGAAAGCGCGCCGACCGCCGAGCTCTTCGGCGATCCGCAGCATCCCTACACGCGCGGCCTGCTCACCTGCGTGCCCGTTCCGGGCAAGGTGAAACGCGACGAGCCGCTGGGCAGCATTCCCGGCATCGTGCCGCGCATTCCGCCCGGCTATGCCGGCTGCGCCTTCCGCGATCGCTGCCCGCAGGCCCATGCCGAATGCGCCGGCCCGATCCCGCGCCGCGCCGCGGGGCCGGGCCATGAGGTGCTCTGCACCCTGCCCGCCGGCTGGTTCCGGAAGCAGGCAGCGTGAGCGGCGCTCCGGCCATCGAGGTGCGCGGCCTGCGCCGCGTCTTCAACGTCCGCCAGGGCTTCTTCGCCCCCGCGCGCCAGGTCGTCGCGGTGGACGACGTGTCCTTCGCCGTGCCCGCCGGCAGCGTGCTCGGCGTCGTGGGCGAGAGCGGATGCGGCAAGTCCACCCTCGCGCGCATGATCCTCGGCCTGCTGCCGCCCAGCGCCGGCGATGTGCTGGTGGATGGCCAGCGCCTCGGCGACATGGACCGGCGCGCCCGCGCGCGGCTGATCCAGCCGGTCTTCCAGGATCCCTTCTCCTCGCTGAATCCGCGCCGCCGCGTGCGCGACATCGTGGCGATGCCGTTGGTGGCGCAGGGCAGCATCTCCCGCACGGAGATGGCGCGCCGCGTCGATGAGGCGCTGGAGCGCGTCGGGCTCTCCGTGGAACAGGGCGGCCGCTTCCCCTCGCAGCTCTCCGGCGGGCAGCGCCAGCGCGTGGCCATCGCGCGCGCGCTGGTCCTGCGCCCGCGCATCGTGGTCTGCGACGAGCCGACCTCCGCGCTGGACGTCTCGGTCCAGGCGCAGATCCTGAACCTCCTGGCCGAGCTGCGCCGGGAGCTGGGGCTCACCTACCTCTTCATCAGCCACAACCTCGCCGTCGTGGAGCATGTCGCGAGCGAGGTTGCGGTGATGTATCTGGGCCGCATCGTGGAGCGCAACGAGAGCGAGGCGCTCTTCGCCGAACCGCGCCATCCCTACACGCGCGCGCTGCTCGACAGCGTGCTGACGCCTGAGCCCGGCCTGGGCGTGCCCGATGTGGGGCTGGGCGACATCATGCCCGATCCGGCCAATGTGCCGACGGGCTGCCGCTTCCATCCGCGCTGCCCGCTGGCCTTCGATCGCTGCTCGGTCGAGGCGCCGAAGACCACGCCGAATGGCGCGGGCTTCGTGGAGTGCCACCTCGCGGAACCCGGTCAGGCCGCCAGCGCAACCGCCCTGCCGCCGAGAAGCTCCAGCGCCGCCTTGGGTTCCAGCCGGAGCTGAAGCCCGCGCTGGCCGCCATTGAGGAAGACGTGGGCCTCGGCGAGGGCCTGCTCCTCCATGACGGTCGGCACCGCGCGCCGCTGGCCAAAGGCGCTGATGCCGCCCACCTTGTAGCCTGAGCTGCGCTCGGCCTCCGCCGGCTTCATCATCTCAGCGGATTTTCCGCCGAAAGCGGCGGCCAGTCTCTTCATGGAGACCTCCCGACCGAGGGCAGGATGACGCAGACGGGCTTGCCGTCGACCAGCGCCATGAGCGTCTTGAGCACGCGCCGCGGCGCCTCGCCGAGCGCCTCGGCGGCCTGGAGGCCGATCCGGTCCGCGTCCGGATCGTAGTCGTAGCCTTGAACGGAGAAGGCGATGCCCGCCTTCTCCAGCATCTGCGTCGCACGGGTCTGTTTCGACATGGCCCTTTCCACCCCGTCGGCGCGCGGCGAGCCCTTGGGCCGCCGGCGCTCGACAAACGCCGGCGGCGTGACGCCGCGGCTATTTCCACTTCGCCAGATAGAAGCGCGGCAGCTCGTCCGGGAAGGCTTTGAACTCCAGCTGGCGCGAGAAGGCGTAGGTGTTCACATAGGTGTGCAGCGGCAGGAAGTAGGCCTGCTCGGTCGCACGGCGGATGGCGGCCGAATAGGCGCGCTTGCGCACCTCCTCATCCGCGCTGGAGCCGCCTTCCGCGAGGAGGCGATGCAGCTCGGGGTCACGCGCATAGTCGTCCAGGCTGCCCTCGCCGAACCAATTGGGCATGAAGGCCGAGACGTCATTGATCGAGTAGCTGCCCCAGCTGCCCATCGACATGGCGAGCTCGCCCCGCCAGGAGCGCTGGATGAGCGCCGCCACCTGCAGCATGTTCAGCCGCGACCGGATGCCTACGGCCAGGAGATAGCTCTGCACCGCCTCGGACCACTGCCGCGGCTGCACATAGCTGGCGAGCTCGATCTCGAAGCCGTTCGGATAGCCGGCTTCGGCCAGGAGCTCCCGTGCCTTGGCCGGGTTGTAATCGTAGAGGACGGCGGCATCGCCGTCGCAACCGAACTGCGAGGGGAAGCAGGGCGCGGGCGGCACGCGCGAGCCGCCGCCGACGAGGCGCTCCGCGATGGCCTGCCGGTCGATCGCATGCCAGACCGCCTGGCGGACCTTCAGCTTGGTCATCGGATTGTCCGCGCCGCTGCGGCCCGAGGCGTCGAGCATGAGGTAGCCCACGCGCATGGATTCCTGCCGCAGGGTCTGCAGCGTCGGCAGGCGGCTGACATTGGGGATCTGGTCGGGGTTCATGTTCCAGATCCAGTCCACCCGCTGGGCCAGCAGCTCGGTGAGCTCGGTGGCCGCATCGGTCACGAAGCGCGCGGTGATCTTGCGGATCGCGGGACGCCCCTTGGGCCCGCCCTCGTAATAGCCATCGAAGCGCTCGTATTCGACGATGGAGGCGATATCCACGCGGGTGATCTTATAGGGGCCGGTGCCGACGGGCGCGCGCGCATAGCCTTCGGGCCCGACGCGTTCGCGATAGGCCTTCGGCCAGATGGGGCCGACCAAAGCGAGGTATTCCAGCGCGGCCGGCGTCGGGCGATTCATGTGCAGGCGCACGCTGAACTCGCCGGTCTTCTCGACATTGTCGATCCAGGAGTAGTTGCTCGGCGTGGCGACGCGCGCCTCGGGCTTGCTCACGGTGTTGAGCGTGTAGACGACGTCGTCGGCCGAGAAGGCGCTGCCGTCGTGGAACTTCACGCCTTGCCGCAGCGTGAACTCGATCGTCTTGGGATCGACCAGCTTCCATTCGGTGGCGAGGGCGGGGACGATGCGGAAATTCTCGGGGTCGCGATGGACCAGCCCGTCCCAGGCCTGATGCGCGAGGATCAGGCCGGTGCGCTGGTTGTTGAAATAGGCGTCGATATTGGGGACGGAATCACGGAAGACCACGCGCAGCGTGTCGGCATTCCGCTGCGCCGAGGCGGCGCCGGAGGCGAGGGCGGGAAGGCCGAAGCCGCCGGCCGCGGCGATCCCCTTGCCGAAAGTGCGACGTCCGATGGTCATGTCCGATAGCTCCCGATTTCTATGGACGGGAGCCTAGGGACAGGGGGCCATTGGCCGCAAGACGGGAACTACTCCGCGGCCTGCGACTCTGCGGCGAAGAAGCGATTTTCCGGCCGCGGCAGGCCGAGATGGTCGCGCAAGGTCGTGCCTTCATATTCCCGGCGAAACAGTCCGCGCGCCTGGAGCTCCGGCACGACCTGATCCACGAAATCGTCGAGGCCGCCGGGCACATAGGGGAACATGACGTTGAAACCGTCGCAGGCGCGGGTCTCCAGCCATTCCTCCATCGTATCGGCGATGGTGCGCGGCGTGCCGACGATCGCCGCACCGCCATAGCCGCCGAGCCGCTGCGCGAGCTGCCGCACGGTGAGGTTGTCGCGCTTGCCCATGTTGATGGCGCGCTCGCGGCCGGATTTGCTGTTTTCCGTCTCCGGGATTTCCGGCAGCGGCGCATCAGGATCGAAGGCGCGCGCATCCACGCCGAGCACGCTGGAAAGCGAGCCGATCGCGCTCTCGTAATGCACGAGGCTGTCGAGGTGGGCGCGCTTGGCCCTGGCCTCCTCCTCGGTATCGCCCACGACGACGAGGGCGCCGGGCAGGATCTTGAGGTGGTCGGGGTTGCGCCCGATGCGAGCCGCCCTGCCCTTCACATCCGCGTAGAAAGCCTGGGCATCGGCGATGGGACCGCCGGCGGCGAAGATCATCTCCGCCGTCTCCGCGCCGATCTGCCGCCCGGCCTCGGAAGCGCCCGCCTGCACGATCACCGGCCAGCCCTGCACCGGCCGCGCCACGTTGAGCGGGCCGCGCACGGAAAGCTCGGGGCCCTTGTGGTTCAGCACATGCATCCGGGAGGGATCCCAGAAGGTGCCGCTCTCCACGTCGCGGATGAAGGCGTCGTCGGCGAAGCTGTCCCACAGCCCGGTCACGACGTCGTAGAATTCGCGGGCGCGCTTGTAGCGCTCGCCATGGGCCATGTGCTCGTCATGGCCGAAGTTGAGCGCGGCGTCCGGGTTCGCGGTGGTGACGAGGTTCCAGCCCGCGCGGCCATTGGAGATATGGTCGAGCGAGGCGAATTTGCGGGCCACGTGATAGGGGTCGTTATAGGTCGTCGAGGCCGTGGCGATCAGGCCGATGCGCTCGGTGACGGCCGCCAGCGCGGGCAGCAGCGTCAGCGGATCGAAGCTCGTCACCGTGTGGCTGCGGCGCAGCGCCTCGATGGGCATGTTCAGCAGCGCCAGGTGGTCCGCCATGAAGAAGGCGTCGAACTTCCCTCGCTCCAGCGTCTGGATGAGGCGCGAGAGCTGCGGGAAGGAGAAGTTCGCCTCGGGCCAGGCGCCGGGATAGCGCCAGGCCCCGGTATGGATGGAGACGGGCCGCATGAAGGCGCCGAGGTGAAGCTGTCTGCGTGCGGCCATGAGCTGTCTCCGGTGCAAAAAACTAGAAGGCGGGAACGACGGCCCCCTGGAAGGTCGCCGTGACGAAGTCCTTCACCTCCTGCGTCTGGTAGACGGCGAGGAGGCGGCGCGCCCAGGGCGCATCCCGATCCTGCTGCCGGACCACGATCAGGTTGGCATAGGGGCTGTCCGCGCTCTCGATGGCGATGGAATCGCGCACCGGGTTGAGCGAGGCCTGAATGGCGAAGTTGGAGTTGATCGCCGCGGCTTCAACCTCGTCGAGGATACGCGGCAGCTGCGCGGCCTCGAGCTCGACCACCCGGAGGCGGCGCGGATTGCCGGTGATGTCGGCGACCGTGGCGCGGAAGTCCGCGCCCTCGCGCAGGGTGAAGGCGCCGTTGGCCGCCAGCAGGACCAGCGCGCGGCCGCCATTGGTCGGGTCGTTGGGGATGGCGATGCGCCCGCCCTGCGGCACGTCGGCGAGGCTGCGGTGCTTGCGCGAATAGAGACCCATCGGGAAGACCAGCGTCTTGCCGAGCGCGACCAGCGCCAGGCGGCGATCGCGCACCTGCTGATCGAGGAAGGGCTGGTGCTGGTAGCTGTTGGCGTCGAGGTCGCCGGCGGCCAGCGCGACATTGGGCTGGATGTAGTCCTGGAACTCGGTGATGCGGATCGCGAATCCGTCACGGGCCGCGATCTCGCGCACCTTCTCCATCACCTGGGCGTGCGGGCCGGCGGTGACGCCGATGCGCAGCGGACGCGGCGTGGAGCCGATGTCCTGGGCCTGCGCGGCCATGGGCAGCGCCAGGCCGGCGAGAATGAGGGGGCGGCGAGAGATCATCACGAAAGCTCCGGATTCAGCGGTGGGACACGCGCCGGACCAGCCAGTCGCCGAGCGACTGCAGCCCCTGCACGAAGACGATGAGGAGAATGACGACGGTGGCCATCACCTCGGGCATGAAGCGCTGATAGCCGAAGCGGATGCCGAGATCGCCGAGCCCGCCGCCGCCGATGGCCCCCGCCATGGCCGAGAAGCCGACCAGCGAGACCAGGGCCACGGTGGTCGCCGCGATGATGCCCGGCAGCGCCTCGGGCACCAGCACCTTGAGCACGATCTGCATCCGGGTCGCGCCCATGGCGCGCGCGGCCTCAATGACGCCCTTGTCCACCTCGTGCAGCGCATTCTCGAAGAGGCGCGCGAGGAAGGCGGTGGCGGCGAGCGCGAGCGGCACGATGGCCGCCCCCGTGCCGATGGAGGTCCCCGCGACGAAGCGCGTGAAGGGCACGATCGCCACCATCAGGATGATGAAGGGCGTGGAGCGCGCGGCGTTCACGATCACGCCGATGGGCTTGTTGATCCAGGGCCTGGGGCTGAGGCCGTCACGATCGGTCACGCGCAGCAGCAGCGCGATGGGCAGGCCCAGCGCCACGGCGATCCCCGCCGAGGCGCCGACCATGACGAGCGTCTCCCAGAAAGCCTGGATCAGCAGGTCCTGCATGGTCTCAGTGAGCCAGCTCACGCCTCGATCTCCTGCACGGCGAGGCCCAGGCTGCGCATCCAGTCGAAGGCGGCGCGCACCTTGTCGTCGGGGCCATAGGCGGCCAGGGCCATGACGCCGAAGGGCTCGCCCGCGATCTCGTCCACGCGGCCGGAGACGATGTTGATGTCGATGCCGTAGTCGCGGCTCGCCTCGCTGACCACGGCGCGGGTGCTGTTGGGCCCCGCGAAGATGACCTGCGCCACGCGCCGCACCTCGTGCTCGCCGGGCACCGGCAGGCGCGCGAGCGTGGCTGCGGGGATGGAATGGCCCACCACCTCGGCGACGAAGCGCCGCGTGGTCGGATGCTCGGGGCGCGTGAAGACGTCGAAGACGCGGCCCTGCTCGATGATGCGCCCGGCCTCCATCACGGCCACGCGGTCGCAGATGGCCTTCACCACGCCCATCTCATGGGTGATGAGCAGGACGGTCAGGTCGAGCCTTTCGCGCAGGCCGCGGATAAGGGTCAGGATCTCCTGCGTCGTCTCGGGATCGAGCGCGCTGGTCGCCTCGTCGCAAAGCAGAATACCGGGGCGCGAGGCCAAGGCGCGGGCGATGCCCACGCGCTGCTTCTGCCCGCCCGAGAGCTGCGCGGGATAGGCGTCGCGCTTGCCTTCCAGCCCGACGAGGGGAAGGATCTCCTCCACCCGCGCCTGGCGCTCGGCCGAGGACAGGCCGGCGACCTCCAGCGGGAAGGCCACGTTCTGGGCCACGGTCCGGCGGGTGTGCAGGTTGAAGTGCTGGAACACCATGCCGATGCCCCGGCGCGCCGCGCGCAACCCCGCATCATCCAGCGCCAGCATGTCCTGGCCGAGGACGGAAATGCCGCCCGCATCCGGGCGCTCCAGCAGGTTCACCGTACGGATCAGGGTGGACTTGCCCGCGCCCGAACGGCCGACGATCCCGAAGATCTCGCCCGAGCGCACCTCGAGCGAGACGTCGTCGAGCGCCACCGTCCCGCCCGCGGCGAAACGCTTGCGCAGGCCGGTCAGGGCGATGGCGGTCAAATCCGCGGCTCCAGGCATATCACGCATGATAGACGTGATATGCGATCTATCCCGCGTTCGTGAAGTTATATCGGTGCGGGACAGCCATGCCCAAGCCGAGGGCGGAAAGTCATGCATCCCTTCCCTGGCCGTCGAGATCCTCCTTGACGGCCAAGGGAGGGACGGGGAACGATGGTGGCGTGATCCGCTGCCGCACCCTGCCCGCGACGTCGAAAAGCTGCCCCTCCCGGGGCAGCCTGGATCTTCGCGCGCAGTAAGCCACAGCGTCACAGGATCGAGTTGGACCCCGCCGATTGGACGGGGTCACTTCAGGTTCCGTCTCCGGCACGACAGGAGATTGACCCATGCAACCAAACCATCCGGCGCCTGGCGGCCTCTGGCTGCCCCTAGTCACACCCTTCCGCGATGGCCGCCTCGACGAAGCCTCGCTTCGCCGGCTGGTTCGCCACTACGGGAAGGAACCGATCGACGGGCTCATCCTCGCGGCCACGACCGGGGAAGGTCTGACCCTGGACGACGAGGAAACCGCCCGCCTCGTCGACATCACGGCGGAGGAATTGGCCCTGGCCAGGCGCCGCCTTCCCGTTTTCCTTGGCCTGTCCGGCAGCGACACCCGCAAGCTCGTGAAGGCCCGGGAGCGCACGGCAATCTGGCCCATCGACGGCTACCTGATCGCCTGCCCGTACTACACGCGCCCCTCGCAGGAGGGGATGATCCGCCATTTCTCCGCCCTGGCCGAAAGCGCGGCACGGCCGATCATGATCTACAACATCCCCTATCGGACCGGCGTGAACCTCGGCAACGAGGCCATGCTGGAACTCGCCCGGCACCCCAACATCATCGGCGTGAAGGATTGCTCGGCCGACATGGCGCAATCCTTCGAGCTGCTGCGCCACAAGCCACGCCACTTCGCGGTGCTGACCGGCGAGGACGCTCTCCTGCATCCCATGCTCACCCAGGGGGCGGAGGGCGGGATCGTGGCCTCGGCGCATATCGAGACGCGCGCCTTCGCCGCCGTGGGCGACTTGCTCCGCGCGGGCGACCATGCCGGCGCGCTGACGGCCTGGCACGCGATCTGCGATCTTCCGCGCCTCCTCTTCGCGGAGCCCAGCCCCGCGCCGATCAAGCATTGGCTGTGGCGGGCCGGGCTGATCGACAGCCCCGAGGTGCGGCTGCCCATGACGCCCGTGAGCAACGGCCTCGCAACCCGCATCGAGCGCGACATGCAGCGGCGGCCCAGCCGGGACGCCAACCCTCCTGGGCCGGCCGTCCCGCAAAGGTCCTATTCGGGCTGAACGTTGGCGAGCTTCAGCAGCCGCTCCGCCCGCTCGAAGTCGCTCTGGATATAGGCATCGAGCTCGGCGCCCTTCTGGAAGAGCGGCACGATGGCCAGTCCCTCGAGCCGCGTCCGCACCGCCGGCTCGGCCATGATGGCGCCCACCTCTTCGGCGATGCGCGCGGTGATGCTGTCGGGCGTGCGCGGCGGGGCCCAGACCACCCACCAGGACTGCGCGTCCACCTCGGGGAAGCCGGATTCCGCCGTCGTCGCGAGATCCGGCGCGGCGGCGTTGCGGCGCGGCGCGGTCAGCGCCAGGCCGTGCAGGTTGCCGGCGCGGACCGGCGGCAGCATGGCGAGCATGGGGTCGATCTGCACGCCGATATTGCCGCCCATCAGATCGGCCAGAGCGGGCGTCGTGCCGCGATAGGGCACCAGCGTCACATCGGCGCCGATCGCCCGCGTGAACTGGATGGTGGAGAGATGCCCGGCCGATCCCAGGGCGGAGACGCCGAAGGCCCAGTCGCGCGGATTGGCGATGGCCGCGGCCTTCACCTCGGCCATGGTCTTCTGTGGACGGCTGGGGTTGCAGGCGATGAGGCAGGGCCCCTCGCCCGTCCGCGCGACGGGCTTGAGGTCGGTGAGAGGATCATAGCCTGGATTGCGCATGACCAGCCGCGCGATGGTCTGCACGCTGGCCGAGATCAGCAGCGTATAGCCGTCCGGCGTCGCGGTGGAGACGGCGATGCCCCCGATGGTGCCGTTGGCCCCCGTGCGGTTCTCGACGGTGAAGGTCTGGCCCGTGCGCTCCTGCAGGCGCTGGGCGATGGTGCGCGCCATCACGTCGACCGAGCCGCCGGCCGCGAAGGGCACCACGATGCGCACGGGGCGCACCGGCCAGGCCGTTTGCGCGAAGACCGGCGGGGCGGCCAGCGGCACGGCGGCAGCCGCGGTCAGAAGGGTGCGGCGCGTCGTCGTCATTCAGAAGGGTTCCTTATAGGGGCGAAGGTCGAGCTCGAGGGTCCAGGCCGAACGATGCTGGCGATGGATCTGCCAATAGGCCTCGGCGATGGCCTCGATGCTCAGCAGCCCATCCTCGCCGGCCGCGGCCACGCGTTCGGGCCGCCGCGCGCGCAGGCGCTCGCCGTCGATGCCGCCATCGATCACCGCATGCGCCACGTGCAGGCCGAGCGGGCCCAGTTCGCGCGCGGCGGATTGCGCGATGGCGCGCAGCCCGGCCTTGGCCGAGGCGAAGGCCGCGAAATTCGCCGCCCCGCGCAGGCTCGCCGAGGCGCCCGTGAAGATCAGCGTGCCGCGCCCCAGAGGCACCATGCGCCGCGCCGCCTCGCGCCCCACCACGAAGCCGCCGAGGGTGTTGGTGCGCCAGGCCTCCTCGAAGGTCTCGACCGAGATGTCGCGAAAGGGCGTGCGGATGTTCACGCCCGCGTTGAAGACGGCGATCTCGGGGTCGCGCGCGCGGTCGAAGAGCTTGCCGATCTGCATGGAATCCGTGGCGTCCGCGACGATGGCCTCGGCCGCGCCGCCCGCGGCCTCGATGCCCTCCACGACGGTGGCGAGCTTGGCCATGGTACGGCCCGCGACGATGACGCGATGGCCCTCGCGCGCGAAGCGGCGGGCGATCGCGGCGCCCAATCCCTGCTCGGCGCCAACGCCGATGATGATCGCATCCGTGGCCATGCTGCGGTGCAGCCTGCCCGCACTATTACAAAGTGGCAAGTCAGGAATCGGGCGCCTGACTGGCCCGGCAAGCGCCGAAAAATACCTGAAATCACATGATATTTCCGGGTTCAGCGATCATACCGATGTTGCTGGGACGGCGGCCTCATCCCGAATGGCGGGACATCCCGCCTGGCGCGGGACCGGCCGGCCCCGCATCGGCATCCGTGTCAGGCGGCGCGCTCCGTCTCCGGCTCCAGATCCACATTCACCTCCAGACGGTGCGCCCCGCCCCCGAGGAGCACCCCGCGCAGCGGCGAGATATCGGCGAAGTCCCGTCCCCAGGCGAGCACCACATGCTCGTCGCGCACCACGATGCCGTTGGTCGGATCGAGCTGCACCCATTGATCCCCGATCCAGGCCGAGACCCAGGCATGCGACTGGTCCGCGCCCCGCCGGCGCAGCTGCCCCGCCGGCGGGCGCGTCCGCACATAGCCGGAGATGTAGCGCGACGGCAGGCCCAGGCCCCGCAGCCCCGCCAGCATCAGCTGCGTGAAGTCCTGGCAGACGCCCCGCCGCAGCCGCAGCACCTCGGAGATGGGCGTCGTGATGCTCGTCACCCCCGCCTGGAAGGTGAATTCGCGCCGCATGCGGGCATTGAGGTCGAGCAGGCCCTCCAGCACCGGGCGTCCGGGCGGAAAGCTGACCGCCGCATAGGCCGTGGCCTCGGCCAGGAGGGGGACGTAGCGGGTGGGCAGTAGGAAATCCGCCGTCTCCATCCGGTCGGCGCCGGCCGCGATCTGCTCCCAGGGCGGGGTGCTCCAGGCCGGCGGCGGCTCGGGGAAATCGACCTCGACCACGGATTCCGCCGTCACCTCGAAGGCCATGTGCGGCACGACGAGGAAAAGCCGGGTCGCGGCATTGCCGAAATGGTCCTGCGTCTCGGTGTGGTGGTCCGGTGCCGGCAGGCAGGTGAGCCGGGAGGAGAGGACGCGCTGCCCGGGCAGGGTCCGCGGCTTCAGATGCAGCAGATGCGAAGCCAGATCCACCGTGCGCGCATAGCCATAGGCGGTCCGATGACGGAGCCAATAGATCATCCGGGAACTGACGACAGCAGAATCATACCCCCATAGTGGCGGATGCGCGGGGCCACCGCCATGGTCGCACGGCGTGCAACTCCCGGACCCGCCGGGTCGCGCTCCTCAAGCCTCGATCACGGCCGCCTCGCCCGTGTCCACGCCGACGGCCCGGGCCGCAGGCAGCAGGGCAAAGTAGCGGCGGGCCACGTCGTTCGACAGCTCGCCGATCCCGCCCGCCATCTCCCGCAGCAGCCCCGGCAGGAGGCGGGTGGCCTCCAGCGCCTGGTCCGGGGCGGCCAGCAGGGTGGCGGTGATCCCCTCGGCCTGGACCAGCAGGTCGGCGGCATCCTGGGTGGGGCCTCCTTCCTCGGCGAAGCCCGCGACCTCGGCCAAAGCGGTCCGGATGGATTTGAGCTGGAAGGCCAGCCCGCGCGGATTGGAGGGGTCGGCCAGGACGAGGTCCAGCGCGGGGGCGGGCTGCAGCACGGCGAGGTAGCGGCTGCGATAGGTGATGACGCTGTCGCAGAGTTCCAGCACCAGCCGCAGCCCCGCCTCGATACGGGCGGGCGGCGTGTCCAGCGCCACCGCGACCTCGGAAGCCACGGCCTGGGCGCGCTCCATCCGCCGCCCGAGCTCCAGGAAGAGCCGCGCCCCCCCGCGCACCATGTTCTCGGAGGTGATGCCGGCGACCGCATTGGCGAAGCGCAGCGAGGGCAGCAGCGCGCGGGCGAGATCCGACAGGTCGGCCGGCGACTGCTCCAGCGCCTCCTCCGCCGCGCGAAGGGTCTGCTTGATGGTCGCATGCATGTCGGCGGTCAGGCGGTCGCGCACGGATTCCACGAGGCCGCCGATGCAGCCCTGCAGCCGGCGCACGGCCGGGCGGGCGGTGCGCCCCAGCGCGTTGGCCAGCGAGGTCAGGCTGCCCGCGCTAGGGCGGGCCTCCTCGTCGATGAGCCCCGCCTCGCAGAGGCAGGTGGCCAAAGTGGTCAGCTCCGCCAGCTCGCGCGGCAGGACCGAGCCACGGCGCAGGCGGGCGATGGCGGCGCGCATGAGCCGGGCCGCGCGATCCAGCCGCTCCACATAGCGCCCGAGCCAGAAGAGGTTGTCCGCCACGCGCGAGGGGATGGCGCCCGAGCTGCGGGTGATGGCGATGGGCGGGCCGCTGCGCGCCGCCGGGCCGATGATGGCCTCGGAGGGGTCCGCCGGCACCCAGACGTCCTTGCACCAGCCGCCGCCCGCCAGCCGCCCCGTGAGCGCGGCGCCCTCGGCCGCGACGCGGGCGATGCCGCCGGGCAGCACGTGCCAGCTCGTCCCGTCCGACATGGCGAAGACCCGCAGGACGAAGGGCGTCGGCGTCAGGGTCGAGCCGACCAGCGAGGGCGCGACCGGCAGCGGCGGCAGGGCCGTCACGGCCAGGCCGGCCGGCGGCGGCGTGTCGGGCCGCGCCAGGACTTCCGGGCCCGCCCCCTGCCCCGCCGGGCGATAGCACCAGGCCGCGTAGCCCTCGGGCAGCGGCGGCACGGGCGCGCCCGGCCTCAGCCAATGCGTCGGCAGCGAGGGCAGCCGGAGCGTCTCGCCCAGGACGGTGGGGCAAAGGCCCTCCAGGAAGGCGGCCAGGGCCGGCGCCTCGCCCAGCCCCGCGCCGGGCGCGTTGAGCAGGGTCAGCGCGCCGTGGCGCACCGCATCCAGAAGGCCCGGCACGCCGCTGGAGGCCCGGGCCTCGGGCTGGTCCAGCGGATCGAGGGTCGCCGCATCCACGCGGGAGAGCACCACATCCACCGGCTGCAGCCCGGCCAGGGTCTTCAGGAACAGGGCGCCGCCGCGCATGGTGAGGTCGCCGGTCTCGACCAGGGCGCAGCCGAGCTCGCGCGAGAGCACCACATGCTCGAACCAATGCGGGTCCTTCGTGCCCGGCGAGAGCAGCGCGACGGCGGGGTCGCGCCGGCCGTGCGGCGCGAGGCGGACCAGCGCCTCCTGCCAGAGCTCGAAGAAGGAGGAGATGCTGCGCGGCTGGGCGGCGCCGAAGGCCTCGGCCATGGCGGAGCTGTGCAGCCGCCGGTTCTCCAGCAGCTGGCCGAGGCCCGAGCAGAGGCTCGTGCGGTCCTGCAGGACGGCCCAGCTGCCATCGGGCCGGCGCAGCAGGTCGGCGGCGTAGAGATGCAGCATGGGCCGGCGCGCGGGTCCCCCGCTGCGATGCGCGGCGCGCAGGAAGGCCGGGCTGCCGAAGACCATCGAGGCGGGGATATGCCCCTGGGCCAGAAGCTCCTGCGGGCCGTAGAGATCGGCGAGGACCGCGTCCAGCAGGCGGGCGCGCTGGGCGATGCCGGCGGCCAGCGCCTCGAACTCCCCGCCCATGAGGGGCAGCGGCACGGGGTCGAGCTTCCACAGCTCGCGCGCCGCGCCGGGCAGCAGCGAGGCCACCCCGTCCTCGGCCATGGCGCGCGAGAGCCGCTCGCCCCGCTCGGCCAGAGCCGGACGGCCAAGACTGCCGATGATGCCCATGAGCGCGCGCCAATGGCCTCGGATGCGCCCGTCGCCGGACACCATCTCGTCGGGGCCGCCGGTGAGGAAATCAGCCATACGCGCAAGAATCCGTCATCAGTCGATGGTCTGGCCGGCGAAGGCGCGCAGGTCCAGCGTGCAGGGATGCTCCAGGCTGCGCTGCGGCTCGGCGAGCACGCGCGCGCCGGCCTGGTGGCCGAAGGGGATGAAGCGCGATCGGCGGCGCGCCTCTGCGGAATTGGCGTTCACGGGGAAGGCTTCATAGGCCATCCCGCCCGGATGCACGACCTCATGGGTCAGCCCGCCGATCGAGCGGCCCGTCCAGCGGTCATGCACGTCGAGGATCAGCGGCCCCTGCCCGCGCACGGAGGGATGCAGCGCCGAGGGCGGATCCCAGGCCTTGAAGCGGATGCCGGCCACGAACTCGCCCGCCCGGCCGGTGGGCTGCACGGGCACGGCGACGCCGTTGGCCGCCAGGATGTAGCGCTCCGGCACCCAGTTGCTGACCTTGGCCTGGACGCGCTCGACGCTGCTGTCCACGTAGCGGACGGTGCCGCCGGCGGCCTGTTCCTCGCCGAGGACGTGCCAGGGCTCCAGCGCGTCGCGCAGCTCCAGCTCCATCCCGCCCAGGACGACCTTGCCGATCTGCGGGAAGCGGAACTCCAGATGCGGGGCGAACCATTCCGGCTGGAGCGGGAAGCCGAACTGGCCCAGCTCCTCCAGCGCGCCGCGGAAATCCTGTTCGGCATGGTGGGGCAGCATGAAGCGGTCGTGCAAGCTCGTGCCCCAGCGCACCAGCGGGGCGCGATAGGGCCTGTCCCAGAAACCGGCCAAAGCCGAGCGCATCAGCAGCATCTGCGCGAGGCTCATCTCGGCATGGGGCGGCATCTCGAAGGCGCGGAACTCGACGAGGCCGAGGCGGCCGGTGGAGGAGTTGGGGTCGTACATCTTGTCGATGCAGAACTCGGTGCGGTGCGTGTTGCCCGTCATGTCGGCGAGGATGTTGCGGAAGAGCCGGTCGGTCATCCAGGGCGGCGGGTCGCCGCCCATCCTGTCGAGTTCGAGGAAGGCGATGTCGAGCTCGCGCAGCGCGTCCATCCGCGCCTCGTCCACGCGCGGGTGCTGGCTGGTGGGGCCGATGAAGAGCCCGCTGAAGAGGAAGCTCAGCGAGGGATGGTTGTGCCAGAAGGAGACGAGGCTGCGCAGCAGGTCGGGCCGGCGCAGGAAGGGGCTGTCCTCCGGCCGCGCCGCGCCCATCACCACGTGATTGCCGCCGCCGGTGCCGACATGCTTGCCGTCCAGCATGAATTTCTCCGAGGCGAGGCCCACCTGTCGGGCCTCCTCGTAGAGCTGCTTCGTGCGCTCCACCATCTGCGGCCAGGAGGTCGCGGGATGGATGTTCACCTCGATCACGCCGGGGTCGGGGGTGACGGAGAAATTGGGCAAACGCGGATCGCGCGGCGGCAGATAGCCCTCCAGGAAGACCTTCTGGCCCGTCTCCTCGGCCGTGGCCTCGATCGCGGCGACCAGAGCGAGCCAATCCTCCACGTCGGGCAGCGGGGGGAAGAAGATGTGGATCAGCCCGCCGCGCGGCTCGACGCAGAGGGCGGTACGGACCTTGCCGGGGTGATCCGCGTCGATCTCGGGCGCGGCCTGCGGGGTCGGGCGCTGGTCGGCCGGAAGCTCGCCTTCCCTACGCCGCGCGGCATGCAGCTGGTCGAGCTGCGGCAGGGGCTTGCCCGCCTCGGGCGAGAAGGGATCGGTGATGGAATCCACCTCCATCGCCAGCTGCTCGGGATCGACCCAGGGCAGCGAGGCGAGCGGCAGGCGCAGGCCCATCGGCGCGTCGCCGGGGGTGAGGAAAAGCGTGTCGTCGCGGAAGTGCCAGCGGCCCGATTGCCAGCGGCGCTCGCCGCCCTGGACCACGCGGCGCAGCGGCAGGACGGCCCCGACCGGTGTGGCCAGGCCACCGCGGAAGAGCCGGGCGAAGCGCGCGCGCTCCAGCCGGTCGGCGAGCCGGGCATCCTCGGCGACGACATTGGCCGGCAGCCGGCTCTCGCGCCAGAGGTAGTAATGGACGTCCTCATGCGCCGCGCAGAGCAACTCGGGCGGAACCTGCAGCCGCTCGGCGAGGATCTTCGCGAAGGCCGTGGCCTCGGCGCCGGTCGCCGTGCCCTTGTCGTCGTCCGAGGCCAGCAGCGCGGGGTTGCGCCAGACCGGCTCGCCATCCGCGCGCCAATGCGCCGAGAGCGCGAAGCGCGGCAAAGGCTCGCCCGGATATTGCTTGCCCTGGCCGGTGTGGATCACCGCGCCCTTGGCCCAGAGCGGCGTGAGCCGGCGCAGCAGCCGGCCCGCATAGGCGCGCTTGGTGGGGCCGAGCGCATCGGTGTTCCACTCGGCGGCATCGCGGTCGGTCGCGGCGACGAAGGTGGGCTCGCCACCCATGGTCAGGCGCATGCCCTGGGCCTGGATGGCCTTGTCCACCTGGACGCCGGCCGCCTCGATCGCGGCCCAGACGGCCGGCGTATAGGGCCTGGTGACGCGCGGCGTCTCGCGCAGGCGGGTCACCGACATCTCGAAGTCGAACTCGGTCTCGGCCTTCTCGATGAGGCCGGAGATGGGCGCGGCCGATTGCGGCTCAGGCGTCGCGGCGAGCGGGATATGCCCCTCGCCCGTCATCAGCCCGGAGGTGGCGTCGAGCCCTACCCAGCCCGCGCCCGGCAGATAGACCTCGGCCCAGGCATGCAGGTCGGTGAAGTCGACCGCGGTGCCCTCCGCGCCGCCGTCGACGGGCTTCTGGTCGGCCACGAGCTGGATCAGATAGCCCGAGCAGAAGCGGGCGGCGAAGCCCAGATGGCGCAGCGCCTGCACCAGCAGCCAGCCGGAATCGCGGCAGGAGCCGCGCGCTTCGGCCAGGGTTTTCTCCGGCTCCCAGACGCCGGGCTCCATGCGCACGATATAGGAGATCTTCGACTGAACGAGCTGGTTCACCTCGACCAGCATGTCCACCATCCGCCGCTCCTGGCGCGGGATCTCCGCCAGCAGCGCGGCGAGCCTCGGGCCCGGCGTCTCGACCTTGCGGAAGGGCGCGAGCTCCTGGTCGAGCACGGGGTCATAGGTGAAGGGAAAGGTCTCGGCCTCGGGCTCGAGGAAGAAGTCGAAGGGATTGATGGTCGCCATGTCGGCGACGAGATCCACCGTCACGTCGAAATGCGTGACCCGCTCGGGGAAGACGACGCGGGCCTGGAAGTTCCCCTGCGGGTCCTGTTGCCAGTTGATGAAATGCGGCTCGGGCTCGATCTTCAGCGAATAGGCCAGGATGGGCGTGCGCGCATGCGGCGCGGGCCGCAGGCGTATGGTCTGCGGGCCCAGCGTGACCGCGCGGTCGTAGCTGTAGCTGGTGCGATGCGTGAGGGCGACGTGGATCGACATGCGCGGCCTATCTCCTGGGAGGCAGGATGTTCGGCCTGATGGGCAGGGTTCCGCCATATCCTATCGTACGGATTGCGCGAATTTCGCTGAGGCGTCCATGCTGGGCGAATGTCAGCGCTCTTTCCCCCCGAGGATTTCCACATCACACCCGGCGTCGCGCATCTCTGCGCGGGCGGCAAGACGCCTGTTCTGCGACGAACGGCGGATGCGATCATCCGCTATCTCGCCGATAAATCGGACGGACCGGCCGGCGATCTCCGCCAGGAGGAGGAGATCCTGGGGCTGCGCCGCCGGATCGCGGGGTCCTGGGGCTGCGCGGTCGCGGATATCGGCCTGGTCTCCTCGGTGGCCGAGGGCGTCTCGATGCTCGCCGCCAGCCTGGACTGGCGCGCGGGCGACGAGGTGGTGGTGCCGGATGTCGAATATCCCTCGCTGGCGGCGCCCTTCGCGCTCCAGCCGGGGGTGACGCTGCGGGTCGCCGAGGGCGTCGGCGGCGTCGCAGCCGTCGTCTCGCCGCGCACGCGGGTCATCGCCGTCAGCAGCACGAGCTTCCTCCATGCCGAGCGCGCGGACCTGCCTGCGTTGCACGAACTCGCCGACAGGGTGGGCGCGCTGCTGGTGGTGGACCACACGCAGTCCGCAGGCTGGATGCCGATCGACGCCTCGATCGCGGATTTCGCTTTCGCGGCGAGCTACAAATGGCTGCTGGGGATCTCGGGCATCGCCGCCGCCTATTGGAACCGGGCGCGCCAGCCGGACTGGGCGCCGCAGAGCGCCGGCTGGTATTCGATGGCAAGCCAGGGCCGGCCGGACTGGCGCGATCCCGTGGGCCTCGTTCCCGATGCGATGCGCTTCTGCCGGGGCAATCCGAACCACGCCGGCGTCTATACGCTCAATGCCTCCCTGGACTACCTGGCGGAGCATCCGGGCGTGGAGGCGCATGTGACCGGCCTCGCCGGCGAGCTGCGTCGCCGCTGCCTGGATGCGCAGCTTCCGATGATGACGCCGGCCCATCACGGCGCCAGCGTCTGCCTGCCGCATCCGGAGGCGGCGAAGGCCGTGAAGACGCTGGAAGAACACGGCGTGCTGACCTGGAATGGACGCGGGCGCATCCGGATCAGTTTCCACGGCTATAACGACGAATTCGATATGGAACGCGCCTTCGAGCAGGTGCGCCGGCTTTATTAGCTCCTACCCCCTGGGTCGACCGGGGGGGGGGGTGCGCCTCAATGCATCATGAGCACCGGCATGTCCGCATCGCGCAGCACGCGCTGCGTGAAGCCCCCGAAGACCATCTCGCGGGCCCGGCTGTGGCCGTATCCCCCCATCACGAGAAGGCTCGCCCCGGCCTTCGCCGCGGCGGCGAGGAGAACATCCGCCGGCCTGCCGCCGCCGGCGGCGAGATGGCGCGCGGCCACATAGGGCGTGTGCCGGCTCAGCGTGGCAACCAGGCGTTCGCAGGAGCCCTCGGTGGCGTCGTCCGCGCCTTCATCCACCGTCAGCACCAGCACTTCCGTCGCCCGTGTGATGAAGGGCATGGCCGCCGCCACGGCCCGCGCCGCCTCGGCCGTGTCCTTCCACGCCACCACGACGACGTCGTGCAGGCTGGCCGGCGCCGCGCGCGGCGCCAGCAGGAGCGGCCGGCCGCCCTCGAAGAGCACCTGCTGCAGGAGCGCCATGGCGACGTCCTCGCCGCGCCAACGCCCGCTCACGATGAGATCCGCCGTGCGGCCATACCGGGCCAGCCAGCGCGCCGCGTCTCCGACCTGGACCGTGAACGCCGCCGCGTCGGACGTCAGGCCCTCGGCCAGCTGGAGCGCGGCGACCTCCGCGCGCGCCTTCGCCTCGCCCTCCGCGCCCATCCGTTCGAGGGTATCCATCAGCTCGCCCGCGGCGAAGCCGCCCGCGCCATCCATCGTGGCCAGGCCGGCCACCGCCTCGATCGGGTCGGGCCGGGCATGCAGGAATTCGAGATGCGCGTCGAACAGGCGGCTCGCCTTGAGCGCCGTGGCGAAGGTCACCGCATCCTCGGCGGTGCCCGTGGCCGGCACGAGAATCTGCTTGAACATGGACAATCCCTTTCCGGCCCAACCTGGGGCGCGCCTGCTGGCCCGTCCCAGCTTAATCCTCTCGGGACTGACCCGTGACGCGGATCGTCTGCCTAGAGCGGATGTAACGCGCCTTGGCCGACGACGCCCCCTCAGCGCCCCTTGAAGACGGGCGTGCGCTTCTCGTGGAAGGCCTTGAGCCCTTCCTTCAGGTCCTCGCTCTTCTGGCTCGCCTTGGCGCGCTCCAGCGCCCCGGCATGGTCGAATTCCTGGCGCGCGATCTCGTTCAGGCTGCGCTTCACGCCCTGCACCGCGAGCGGCGCGAGCGAGGCCAGGCGCATCGCCAGCGCATCGACGCGGGCATCCAGCTCATCGGCCGGGACCACCTCGGTCAGGTAGCCGATGGCCAGCATCTCGGGCGCGAAGATCTTCTCGGCCGTCAGGAACAGCTTCTTGGCCGCGTTGAGCCCGAGCCGGCTCGCATAGCGCTTCATGCCCGAGGGGTAGTAGTGGATGCCGATGCGCGCGGCCGGCATGAACATCTCGCAGCGCTCGACGCCGATGCGGAAGTCGCAGCACAGCGCCAGATCCGTCGAGCCGCCATAGACGCCGCCATTCAGCCGGCAGATCACCGGGACCTTCAGGTTTTCGAGCATGTCGCCGACCGCCTCGAAGGACGGACCGTCGTCCCGCGCCGTGACCTCGGCGTCCGGGCGGCTGGCGAGATCGCCGAGATGATAACCCGAGGAGAAGGACTTGCCCGTCCCCGTCAGCACCACGACGCGGATCTCGGGATCGGCCTCGATGGTCTGGAAATGCTCGATGAGCTTCAGCAGATCCGGCGGCTCGATGCGGTTGTGCACGGCCGGACGGTTCAGGCGGATGGTGGCGCGCGCGCCCTCGATGGTGAGCAGAGGCGTGGTCGCCTCCGGCTGCATGCCGTCCATGGTCAAGCTCCCTCAATCTTTCGGCGGGCAGGATACGCGAAACGCCCGCTTACGAAAGGGAAGGTCAGACCAGGGCCAGCCCGAAACCCAGCAGGAGCAGCAGCAAGGCGAGCCCCGCCTGCGGCCAGCAGTTCAGCACGCGCTCCAGCCCGTCCGCCGCACGGCCCAGCGGCCCGGCGGCCCGGTGAAACGCCCGCTCGGCGGGGATCAGCACATCGCCCTCCGGCACGGCGGGCAGCCGGCCGAGCAGCGGCACCAGCGCGGCCCCGAGGAGCATCGGCCAGACGGCCTTCCACAGCGCGTCCGTCTTGAACACGTCGGCGAAGCTGCCGACCTCGGTGAAGAGCAGCCAGGGCACGGCCATGGCGGCGGTGGTCATGGCCAGCCAGGGCAGCAGCATGCCCAGGCCCGGCCAGTCGCCCGCCTCCTTCATGCCGGCCGCCAGACGCCGCGCGAAATGCAGCATGAGCAGCGTGGTGCCGCCCGCGGAGATCATCGAAAGCGCGCCGAGCAGCCCGTAGCCGAGCTGATCCTTCACCGCCGCCTTGGCCAGCGCGCCGCCGGTCAGCGGGAAGCCGCCGAAGCTCAGCACCAGCAGCAGCACGGGGATCATCACCGCGACCATCCGCCGGCGCCCCGCCGCATAGGCGACGCCGACCGCGAGGAAGCAGGCGCCCTTCGCCAGCACGTGGTGCGAGGCATAGAAGGCCGCGTCCATCGGCGTGGCCCCCTGCCCGGCCGCGAGGCCCGCGCCGAGCGCGGCCATCACCACGCCCATCTGGCTCACGCTCGAATAGGCCAGCACGGTCTTGGGATTGGCCTGGGTGACGCCGATCGCCACGCCGTAGAAGGCGGTGACGAAGCCCAGCACCGTCAGCGCCTCGCCCAGCACCGGGCCGCCGGCATCCCAGGGCAGGAAGCGGATCAGCCCGATAATGCCGGCCTTCACGATCACGCCGCTCAGCACGGCCGAGGCCGGCATGGGCGCGGCCGGATGCGCGAGCGGCAGCCAGACATGCAGCGGCACCATGCCCGCCTTCAGCCCGAAGCCCAGGATGAGCAGCGCGATGGTCGCCCCGTACCAGGGCGAGGCCGGCAGCGCCGCCATGACGTCCGCGATGGCGATGCTGTCGCCGGGCGAGGCCACCGCGAGAACGGCGAAGCCGAACAGGAGAAAAATCTCGCCCAGCACGGCGAGCAGCAGGTAGATCGAGCCTGCCCGCCAGGCGCGCTCCGTCCGGTCGTGGATGACGAGGCCATAGGCGGAAAGGCTCACCATGGCGAAGGCCAGGTAGAAGGTGACGAGGTCGCCCGCGACGAAGACGCCGAGACTGCCGGCCATGGTCAGCAGCCACCAGCTGGCGAAGCGCTGCGTCGCCAGCTCGCGGGGCAGATAGGCGGCGGCATAGGCCCCGGCCGCGCTCCAGAGCAGGGAGGCCACGCCGAGCAGCAGCGCCGCCGGACGGCCAAGCTCCAGCGTGAAGCGAAGCCGGTCCGCATCCAGCACCATCGGCGGCTCGCCGACGGCGAGGAGCGCGGCGGCGAGGCCCGGCAGCGGCGCCAGCCAGAGCAGGCGCGGCATGCGCCGCCGGACCTCGGCCGAGAGGCAGGCCGCCAGCATCAGCAGCGGCACCAGCATGGTCGCCAGGAGCAGGTCCGCGCTCATGGCCGCCCGATCTCGACCAGCCCGAAGGAATAGAGCGGCAGCATCCCCAGCACGACGGAGATGAGCGCCAGCAGCAGCACCATCTTCTCCTGCAGACCGATCCTCGAGACGGCGACGGGGTTCTCCGCGCCGCGCATGGACGCCACCAGCACGCGGAAGACATAGCCGCCCGTGAGCAGCCCGCCCCCCAGCATCACCACGGCCCACCACCATTGCCCCGTCTGGAGCGCCGATTGCAGCAGCAGCCATTTGGCCGTGAAGCCGCCGCTCGGCGGGATGCCCATCAGCGAGAGCCCGGCCAGGCCGAAGGCGATCAGCGGCACCGGCATCGCCCGCGCGACGCCGCCGAGGCCCGCGATGCGGTCATGCCCCAGCGCATTGGAGATCACCCCCGCCGCGAGGAACATCGAGGCCTTAGCAAAGGCGTGCGAGACCGCCTGCAGCACCCCGCCGAGCCAGGCGCCCGAACCACCCGCCAGCACCAGCGGGAACATGAAGAACAGGTAGCCAATCTGCGCGATGGTCGAATAGGCGATCAGCAGCTTCAGCCGCGCCTGCCGCAGTGCGACGAGGCTGCCGAGCAGGATCGCCATCGCGCCCAATCCCGCGAGCAGCTGCGTCGCCGCCCAGGAGGCTTCCGGCGGCATCACATAGAGCCAGAGCCGCACCAGCAGGTAGAAGGAGCCCTTCACCACCAGCGCGGAAAGCAGCGCGCTGGCCGCGGCGGGCGCGCCCGCATGGGCCGGCGGCAGCCAAAGATGCAGCGGGAAGAGCGCGGCTTTCGCGATCAGCCCCGCCGTCATCAGCGCGGCGGCCAACATGGTGGGTGCGTCCATCCGGACCAGTCCGCGCAGCAGCCCGATGTCGAGCGTGCCGTGGCTGCCATAGAGCAGCGCCACGCCCAGCAGATAAAGCACCGAGCCGAGCAGCGCGAACATCAGGTAGCGCAACGCGGCGGAAATCGTCTCGGCCTTGCCGTCGAGCGCGGCGAGCGGCACGGCCGCGAAGGTCAGCAGCTCCAGCCCGACGAAGAGGTTGAACAGGTCGTTGCTCAGCAGCACGCAGGCCATGGCGGTCCAGAGCGCGAGCAGCAGGCACCAGAACATCAGCTTTCGGCGCGTCTCGGCCTCGCCGGCGGCGGAGCCGAATTCGGCCCGCGCAAAGACCGCCGTGATGCCGAGGATGAGCGTCGTCGTCAGCAGCAGCGCGGTGGACAGCCCGTCGGCCCGCATGGCCAGGCCGAGCGGCGGGGCCCAGGCGCCGAGATGATAGACCAGCGGCTGGCCGCCCCGCAGCAGCGCGGCCGCGATGGCCAGCGCGATCAGGAAGCCGACCGGCGGGGCCAGCAGCGTCAGCCTTTCGGCCAGGCGCGCACCGCCGGCGAAGCCCAGCGACATCGCCACCGCCGGCAGCATGGCGGCGAGCGGCAGCAGCCCGGCTTCAATCATGCGGGGGATCCTCGCGCAGCTTCGCCAGCCGCAGCAGCAGCGCGACGGCGAGCGTCGTGGCCGCGAAGGCCACCACGATGCCGGTGATGATGATGGCCTGCGGCACGGGATCGCCGTCGAAGCCCGCCCCCGCCCCGCGCCGCGCCACCACGCCGAAGACGAGGAAGACCCCGCCCCCCAACAGGTTGAAGGCGAGGATGCGGCGCAACGGCTCGGCATGGGTCAACACGCCGTAAAGGCCGATGCCGATCAGCGCGGCGGCGGTGAGGCCATAGATCGCGGTCTCGCTCATCGCGCGGCCTCCGGCGGGCCGACCAGGAGCAGGACCAGCCCGACCGCGATGGAGAAGGTCAGCGCCGCCTCCACCACCAGGATCAGCGGCTTGGTGAAGCCGGCTGGATAGGCCAGGAAGGCATCGGCCAGGAAGCAGCCCAGCAGCCCGACGGCGATGAAGACCAGCGGACCCAGCACCACCCAGATCCGCAGTTTCCGCGAGCTCACCGCTGGCGGGTGCACCAGCCCCGCCATCCAGGCCAGCACCCACATGGCGGCGAGCACCGTCCCGCCCTGGAAGGCGCCGCCGGGCGCATCGGCCCCGGTCCAGACGATATGCACGCCGATCACCACGCCGATGGGCGGGATGACCTGGGCCGCGAGGCGCAACGCGGGATCGGATCGCAGCGGTTGGGCCGGCCCCGGGATGCCGCCCCAGGCGTCGTCGCCGGCCACCGACCAGACGCCGATCACCGCCAGGACGAGCACAACCGCCTCCAGCAGCGTGTCCATCGCCCGCCAGGCCAGCAGCACGCCGGAGACGGGATTGCCGAGCTCCGTCGCGGCGAGGTTCGCGGCGGCAAGGGGTGCGAGGCTCGGCGCGGGCGTCGGCAGGCTCAGCAGGGCCCAGGCCAGGGCGCCGGAAAGCAGCGCGCAAAGCAGGCCCGTCGCGATCCGCAGCGCCAGGACGGGCATGTCCTTCGCCTCGGCCAGCGCCCGGCCACCCAGCCGGGCCGAGGCGCCGAGCAGCAGAACGCCCCCTGCCCCCGCGCCGACGGCCGCCTCGGTCAGCGCCACGTCCACCGTGCCGAGCCGCACCCAGGCCAAGGAGAGCAGCAGCCCGAAGGCGATGAAGCCGACGACCGCCTCGAAGATGCGTCGGGCGGCGACGGTCCAGAGCGCCAAGGCGATGGCCGACAGTGCCAGAGCGAGGTCGAGCAGGAGCAAAGGGCTCATCGGGAATCCCGCCGCGCGACGCGGGCGATCATCTGGCCGACCGTACCCCCCGCGAACATCGCCAGGGCCCAGACCAGCAGCAGCTTGAGCGCGCCGAGCAGGCTCCCCGCCTGGGGCATCAGCCCAAGCACGATGAGGCCCAGGCCGAGGCCATCGGCCTTGGTGAGCGCGTGCAGCCGGCTCAGCGTGTCGGGGAAGCGCAGCAGGCCCAGCGTGCCCGCCGCCAGGAAGAACAGCCCGGCCAGCACGGCAACCACGGTGAAGGCATCGGCCAGCAGGCTCACTCGCGGCCCTCCGGCGCATGGAGGGCGAAGGCCACCGAGGCGAAGGCCGCGAGCACGGAGAGCGACAGCGCGGCATCCAAGATGGCGCTGTTGCCCAGGCCGGCCGCGAGCAGCAGCAGTGCGGCGATGCCGCCGCTGCCCAGGAGCTGCGCGGCCATCATCCGGTCGGCATCGGTCGGGCCGCGCAGGACGCGCCAGAGCCCGACCAGCACGGTCAGCATCACGCAGCCCGAGATGAAAAGCAGGAACTCAGCCACCGAAGGCCCGCGCGAAACGCGCCTCCTCGCGGGCCATCGCGGCCGCGACGGGCCGGGTGGCGTCCAGGGCATGGACCAGCACGGCCCCCGTCTCATCCTCGCCGGCGGGCAGCGTGCCCGGCTGCAGGCTCGACCAGGTCAGGAAGGCATCGCGCAGGCTGGATCGCGGCGCATAGGGCACGAAGCCCGGCCGGAGGCGCAGATCGAAGGCGCGCCGGGCGACCTCGGTCCCGGCCAGAAGCGCCTGCAACGGAAAGCGCAGCAGCAGCCCCGCCAGGGCCAGAGGGCGCGGCCGGTAGATCCCGACCGGCAGCAGACGCAGGCTGAACCAGGTGGCGAGGGCGGCCGTGGGAATCCCCACGGCCAGATCCTTGCCGCCGGCCTCGCCGATCACGATCCAGACCGCCAGCAGCCCCGCGAACCGCAGCAGAGCCGCGGCCATGTCACCCGGCCTTCGCGGGCTGCGGCTCACGCGCCCGGAACCAGGCGACATAGAGCGTGGGCAGGAAGACCAGCGTCAGCAGGGTCGCGACCAGCAACCCGCCCATGATGGCGAAGGCCATCGGCCCCCAGAACACCGTCGGCGCGATGGGGATCATGCCCAGCACGGTCGAGATCGCCGTCAGCATCATCGGCCGGAAGCGCGAGGTGCTGGCGGCCACGACGGCCTCCCAGATGCCCATGCCCTCGGCGCGGTCGGCCTCGATCTGCACGATGAGGATGACGGCATTCTTCGCGATCATCCCCAGCAGCGCGAGGATGCCCAGGATGGCCACGAAGCCCAGCGGCTGGCGGAACATCAGCAGCGCGGCGACGACGCCGATCATGCCCAGCGGCAGCACCGCCACCACCATGGTCAGGCGCTGGAAGCTCTGAAGCTGGAACATCAGCGCGGTCAGCATCAGCACGATCATCAGCGGCACCACGGCGGCGACCGAGGCGCTGGATTCCGCGCTCTCCTCGGCGATGCCGCCGGTGTCGACGCGATAGCCTTCCGGCAGGGAGGCATTCAGCTCGGCCATGCGCGGGGCGAGCTCGTTCACCACCGTCTCCGGCAGCACGCCGATGCGCACGTCGGCCTGCACGGTCAGCGTCGGCACCCGGTCGCGCCGCCAGACGAGCGGGTATTCCTGTTCGTATTCGAAGGTGACGAACTGGCTGAGCGGCACCGAGCGCCCGCCCGGCAGCGCCACCTGCATGGAGCGCAGATTGGGGAGCGACAGCCGCTCCTCCGCCGTCGCGCGCGCCACCACGTTGATCAGGTAGATGTCGTCGCGCAGCTGGGTCACCACCTGCCCGGTCACGGCCGCGTTCAGCGCGGCCGAAACCTGGGCCGAGCTGAGGCCGAGGATCCGCGCCTGGTCCTGGTCCACCCGCACGCGCAGCTGGCGCGAGGGCTCCATCCAGTCGAAGTTCACATGCCGCGCGCCCCCGGCGGTGGCGACGACCTGCGCCACGCGGAGCGCGATCTCGCGCACCTGCTCGAGGTCGGCGCCGTTGACCCGGTACTGGATGGGCCAGCCGACGGGCGGGCCGAGTTCCAGCGGCGAGACGCGGGCGATGACGTTGGGGAACTCCTCCGCGAGCTTGCGCTCCAGCCGCAGCCGCAGCCGGTCACGGCCGGGGAGATCCTTCGCCACGACCACGAGCTGCGCGAAGAAGGGGTTCGCCAGCTGGACGTTCAGCGGCAGGTAGAAGCGGATCGCGCCGCGCCCGACATAGGTGCTCCAGCGATCCACATCCGGGTCTTCCTTCAAGGCCGCGTCCAGCAGGCCCGAGAGATCGGCGCTGGCGAAGATGGAGGAATTCTGCGGCAAGGTCAGATCGACCATGAGCTCGGTGCGGTCCGAGGCCGGGAAGAACTGCTGCGGCACGAAACGGATCGCGAAGATCGCCAGGGCGAAGATCGCGAAGGTGAGCGGAATGGTAAGGAACTTCCGCCGCATCGCCCCCAGCAGCAGGCCGGTATAGAGGCGCATCATCAGCCCGACCTTCTCCGGCCCGGCATTCGCGACGACCTTGGGCGCCTTGAGGATGGCGAGGCCGATCAGCGGCGCGAAGAGCACGGCGACGAACCAGGAGACGATCAGCGAGATGCCGACCACCGCGAAGATCGAGAAGGTGTACTCGCCGGCGGAGCTGGCCGCGAAGCCGATCGGCACGAAGCCCGCGATGGTGACCAGCGTGCCGGTCAGCATGGGGGCGGCCAGGGTGCGATAGGCGAAGGTCGCCGCCTGCTCCTTGGTGTCGCCCTTGCCCAGGCGGCGGATCATCGCATCCACCGTGGTCATCGCATCGTCCACCAGCAGCGTCAGCGCGATGATCAGCGCGCCCAGCGAGATGCGCTGGAGGTCGATACCGGCCAGCGACATGAACGGAAAGACGATGGCCAGCGTCAGCGGAATGGAGAGCGCCACCACCGAGCCCGGCCGGACGCCGAGGCTCACGAAGCTGGCGACCACGATGATCAGGATCGCCTGCCACAGGCTGTCCGTGAAATCATTGATGGCCGTGTCCACCGTCTCCGCCTGGTCGGCGACGAGGTGCGGCTCGATGCCGACCGGCAGCTCGGCCGTGATGCTCCGCATGGCGGCCCGGATGTTGCGCCCCAGGGCCAGGATATCGCCCGAATCCCGCATCGCGATCGCGACGCCGATGGAGGGCCGGCCGTTCACGCGGAACATCGGCTGCGGCGGATCGGAATAGGCGCGGCGGACCTCGGCGATGTCGCCGAGCCGGATGATCCGGTCGCCGACGACGAAGTTCACGGCGAGGATGTCGGCCTCGTTCTCGAAGGCGCCGGAGACGCGGATGGTCAGCCGCTCGTCGCCCGTCTGCACCACGCCCGCCGGCCGCACCACGTTCTGCGACTGGAGGGCGGCGATCAACGCCTGGAAATTGAGACCGAGACCAGCGAGCCGCTCGGTCGAGAACTCGATGAAGACCTGCTCGTCCTGCGCGCCGAGAATCTCGATCTTGGAGACGTCGGGCACCAGCAGCAGGCGCGAGCGCACGGCCTCCACCTGGTCGCGCAGCTCGCGATGGGTGAACCCGTCGGCCGTGAAGCCGTAGATGATGCCGAAGGTCTGGCCGAAATCATCGTTGAAGCCCGGGCCGATCACGCCCTGCGGCAGCTGACCGCGCATGTCGCCCACGCGCTTGCGCACCTCGTACCACATGTCGGACACGACGGCCGGCGGCGTGGAGCCCTTGAGGTTCACGAAGATCGTGGCGAGGCCCGCGCTGGTATAGCTGCGGACGTCGTCGACGTTCGGCGTCTCCTGCAGCGTGCGCTCGATGCGCTCGGTCACCTGCTGGAGCGTCTCCTCCAACGTCGCGCCCGGCCAGGAGGCCTGCACGATCATGGTGCGGAAGGTGAAGGCGGGATCCTCGTTGCGGCCCAGCTTCATGAAGACCAGGCAGCCCGCGATGACCGCGACCAGCATGAAATAGACCATCAGCGACTTTCGGCCGATGGACCATTCGGAGAGGTTCGGCCCGATCACGACGCGGCGCCGAGCAGGCGGACCTTCTGGCCCGGGCGTAGCGCCTGCACGCCCGCCGTCACCACGATATCGCCCGCCATGAGGCCGGAAGAGACGACGATGCCCGCCGGATCGAAGCGCGCGACCTCGACAGGGCGCAGCGAGACCGTCTGGGCCGCGGCATCGACGATCCAGACCGCCGGATTGCCCTGGATGCGCGTCAGCGCGCTGGCCGGGATCTCAAAGCCCTCGCCGCCGCCGATGCGCAGGCGGCCCGTGACCGTCGAGCCCAGGCGCAGACCCGGCGGTGGCTCGGCGAGCCCCACGCGCACCTGGAAGGTGCCGGTCACGGCATCGGCGCGGGGTGCGACCTCACGCACGCGGCCCACGGCGCGGATGGCGGGATCGGTGGTCAGGGAGACGTCGATGACCGGATTTTCCGGTGCGCGGTCCTTCACCGAGGCGGGCACGCCGAAGACGGCGTCGCGTCCGCCCTCCTGCGCGATCACCAGGATCATGCGGCCGGGCTGCACCACCTCGCCGGGCTCGGCGCCGCGGGCGGTCACCGTGCCGTTGGAATCGGCGACGAGATCCGTGTAGCCGAGGCGGTTCTCGGCGATCTGCACCTGGGCGCGGGCGGAATCGGCGGCCGAGGTCGCGGCCTGGAGCTGCTGCGTCGCCTCGTCGTAGCGCACGCGGGTGGTGAAGCCGCTGGCCAGAAGCTGGCGCTGGCGCGAGTAGTTGTTGCGCGTCTCCACGACACGGGCATTGGCCGCCTGGAGCGTCGCGCGGGCCGAGCGCAGGCCGCTCTCCTCGTTGTCGCGATTGAGGCGGGCCACCACCTGGCCCGCCGTCACGCGGTCGCCGACATTGACCGAGCGCTCGACCATGCGTCCGTCGATGCGGAAGGCGAGGTTCACATCGGTCTCGGCCTGGATGGTGCCGGTGAGCGAGATGACCTCGCCCGCGGCCCGTCCCTCGACGGTCATGACGCGGACGGGCCGGATGTCCGGCGCGGCGACGGGCGTGCCGTCGTCGCAGGCGGTCAGCGACCCCAGGAGGAGGAGCCCGATGGCTCCGGTGCGTGCGGCCGACAGCATGGTCATCCCCCAGGATTTGTCGCGGCACCCCGCCCCAAAGGGACATGGCGCCGCAGATGCGGGACCGGCCAGGGCACCGCCCAGATCGGTTAGCGCGTGGGCGCGGCCGGGGGATCAGTCTTGTATCCCAAGGCTACGCAACACGTCCCAATCTCACTCACGGGCGCGGTGGGATCACGGCTTCGATCCGCTCCATGAGATAGCTGTAGAAGGGATTCCAGGAGATCCGGGCGAGGGAATCCATGGCCAGGATCAGCACCCCCACCTCACCATGGGCCGCGAGGCCGCCCAGGCTGACGCCGAATTCCGGCTCCGGGCCCGGCTGGTTGCCGTAGAGCGAATCCTCCGGCGGGAAGGGCAGCGCGACGTGGGACAGCGAATAGACGTCGCGCGGGTAAAGCAGCCCCAGGCGGCGCGTCACCTCCTCCGTGGCGCCGGCGGCGGTCGTGCGTTCGACCACCTCAGCCTCGTCCTCGCTGGCATTGGTGATGAAGGTCAGCCGCCAGTTGCGCGGCGCGGCCGGCACCATGCGCGCCAGCACCGTGTCGAAGGCCGGTCGCAGCAGCGGGCCGAGCTTGGTGTTGCGATTGCGGTCGAAGAGCACGAGCTCGCTGCCATTGGCGGGGAGCTGCTCGTAGAGCGAGGAGATCACCGCGCGCGTGGAGACGGTGAAGTCCATCACCGACTGGAAGGTCAGGACGGGCGCAAGCTGATCCAGCCGTCCGGCGCGCGAGAGCGTGCGGATCTGCTGCTGGAGCGCCTGGGTCAGGCGGTGCGACTGGCGCGCCCCGTTCACCGGGAAGGAGTTGTACTTGAAGGGGTTGAACTCGGGCACGCGGCTCAGCCACGCGGCCTTGGCGAAGGACGGCAGGATCGCGGGCAACGCGGCCAGGCCGGCGAAGCGGGCGAAGGCGGTGATGCCGATCATGGGCGAGATCAGCACCAGGCGATCGGGCCGCGTCAGGCGCGGATCCTCGATGGCGTCCAGCGCGTATTTCATGGCCAGTGCGCCGCCATTGGAGAAGCCCAGCATATGGATCGGCGCGTCCGGCCCCACGCGGCGGCGGGCCTCGCGCATGGCCAGGCGCGTGGCCGCGCTCCAGTCCTCCCAGGCGGTGTCGGTCAGGGCAGAGGGAACGGTGCCGTGGGCCGGCACGCGAAGGCCGATGGCGACGAAGCCGTCATCGCGGTAGCGCGCGGCGATGTGGCGCGTGCTGTAGGGGGAATCCGTCAGGCCATGCAGCAGGACGATCGCGCCACGCGGCGGCCCTTGCGGCTCAAGAACGTAGGAGCGGTTCCAGTCCTGCGCGAAGTGCCCCGGATAGACGGGGCTTTCGGCGTAGTAGCGGTTGTCGACCGTGCGGCGCTCGGGCGGCAGGTGGTCCGTCACCTCGCGGCGCACCTGGTCGAAGGTACGCTGCTCGGCGGCGAGATAGCCGGCCCAGTCGAGCTGGTCGATGCGTTCGGCATGCAGGTCTTCCGGCACGAAGCTGTGCCAGAGTTCGAGCGGCGGGCCGCGCTGGCTGTCCACCGCGCGGATGACGAGGAAGGCGGCGAAAGCACCCGCCGCCAGCAGCGAGAGCCGCTTCGTCCACTTCAAAGTCCAGCGACTCATCGCATTCCCCAACTAGATTTCCGCAGGGCGCCCGTCAGCCACGACGGTCGCGGGCGGCCTGCGCGTTGCGGCCCGCCTGAGACACGCTGCCGATGCGCCCGCCGGTGATGATGCCACGGCGGTGGTCGCCTGGAAGTGGGCGCATCCCGGCATGCGTCGTCTCGCCCGCGCCGGGGTGATGGACGGCCTCCTGCCCGCGCCGGGCCAGGGCCCCGCGCAGCGCGGCGCTGGCGCGCTCGCGCTTTTCCTCGGCGCGGAGATGGCCGATCCGCGCATTCACCCGCTTCAGACCGCGCGCGAAGACCTGCTTCTTCTCCGCCATCGACCGCTCACCCGCACTTTCGGTCGCGCTGCCGCGCGCCTCCGCCTTGCCGCGATGAATGCGCCGGCGCTCGCGCATCGTGTCGCGCATGCGGCCGTGCTGCGATCGCAGCCAGCGGGCGAGGCTCACCAGATCCTCGGAGCCGAGCTCGTCCAGCTCAGGATAATGGCTGCGAATAACCTGACCGATCTCGTCCTCGGCCAGCAACCGGCGTTCGGTCGCGAATGTGGCACCCATGTCGTCTTCTTCCTTCCAAAAAACGTCGTTGAATCGACGCCGTCCTTCCTTCGCTCAAAACGATCCCACCAGGGTCCCCAGCAGGATCACGACCGCGAGCGCGACGAGCGCGCCGACGATGCAGGCCATCACGATGTCGATGTAGCTCTGCTTGTGCGTGGTGCCGCAAACCGCGAGAAGAGTCACCACCGCGCCGTTATGCGGCAGGCTGTCCAGCGTGCCCGCGCCGATCACCGCCACGCGGTGCAGCAGGCCGGGATCGATCCCCTGCTCCGCCGCGATCTGCATGTAGGTCGGCCCCAGCGCGTCCAGCGCGATGGTGAGCCCGCCCGAGGCCGAGCCGGTCAGCGCCGCCAGAACATTGGTCGCGACGGCGAGCGACACGAGCGGCCCGCCGCCGATGCCCAGCACCCAGGCGCGCACGAGTTCGAAGGCGGGCATGGCGGCCACCACGGCGCCGAAGCCCACGAGGCTCGCCACCGCGAAGATCGGCAGCACGGCGGCATTGGCGCCGGCATCCATGGTCGCGCGCACGGAGGGCAGCCGGCGCGCGCTGCAGGCCAGGATCACCAGGATCGCTGCGGCCAGCGCCACCGCGACCGACCAGACGCCGGCCACGGCCGCGAGGCTCGTGCCACCCCAGCGCGGCTCCGCCAGGAACGCCGCGTCGAAGCGCGGCAGCACGAAGAAGGACATGACGAGGTTCACCATCACCACCACGAAGAGCGGCAAGGCGGCGACCAGGATGGAGGGCTCGCCGGGCGCGTGCGCGCTGCGATGGGTTTCGGCCGGATCGAACTCGTGGGCGACCGTGGCGCGCTCGCGCACCAGCGGGCTGTCAGCAGCCGCGTCCACCGGGGCGGGCGTCACGTCGCCGAAGCCCTCGCCTGCCGCGCGCGCACGGGCCTCGGCCCGGTTCAGCCACCACAGGCCGAAGCCGAGCATGATCGCCGAGGCGATGATGCCCAGCCCCGGCGCGGCGAAGGGCGTGGTGCCGAAGAAGGGCATCGGGATCGCGTTCTGGATCGCCGGCGTCCCCGGCAAAGCGGACATGGTGAAGGTGGAGGTGCCGAGCGCGATCGCCGCCGGCATCAGCCGCCGCGGCACGCCGGCCGCCTGGAACAGCGCCATCGCCATCGGCGTCAGCACGAAGATCGCGACGAAGAGGCTGACGCCGCCATAGGTCACGGCCGCGCCCGCCAGCACCACCGCCAGCACGGCCCGCCGCACACCGAGCTTCGCGGTCATCCAGCTCGCGATGGCGGAGACCGCGCCGCTGTCCTCCATCAGCTTGCCGAAGAGCGCGCCCAGCAGGAACAGCGGGAAGAACTGCGCCACGAAGCCGGAGGCGCTGCCCATGAAGGTCTGCGTCCAATGCGCCAGCAGGGGCTCCCCGGCGAAGGCGGCGGCGATGAGCGCCGCGACGGGCGCCAGGAGCAGGACGCTCCATCCGCGGAAGGCGAGCCAGACCAGCAGCGCCAGGCCAGCCAGAATTCCGAGAAGGCCCACGGCTCAGCTGCCCGCCAGGAGCTGGTCGATGTCGAGGGTCGAGCGCTTGCCGAGATCGGCCCCCTTCTCCGCCAGGAACTCCTCCGCCGCGCGGCGGCCCTCGTCGCGCAGCATCGTCAGGAAATCCCACTCCGCATTGAGCTTGGAGGAGGCGCCGAGCTCGGTCAGGAGGTGGCTGCGCACGAGGTGGACGCGCATGTTCGCCCAATGCGCCGAGACGCTGTTGCCGGGGTCGGAGACCTTGCGCAGCAGCGCGATCATCCGCAGTTCCTTCAGCAGCACCGCGTTGAAGGACACCTCGTTCAGCCGGTTCAGGATGTCCCGCGCCGTCTTGGGCGTGCCCGCCCGCTCCACCGGGTTGATGCCGACGATGATGGTGTCGTCGGAGACGCATTCCTCCATGAGCGGCGTCATGGTCGGGTTGCCGGAATAGCCGCCGTCCCAATAGGCCTCGCCGTCGATCTCGACGGCCTGGAACATCGTGGGCAGGCAGGCCGAGGCCAGCAGCGCGTCCGGCGAGAGGTCCGCATTGCGGAAGACCCGGCCGCGCCCGGTGCGGACATTGGTCGCGGTGATGAAGAGCTTGATGGGCGCGGCCGCGATGCGCTCGAAATCGACGCATTGCGCCAGGATGTCGCGCAGCGGGTTGGAATCGCCGAAGGGCATGTCGTAGGGCGAGAAGAGCCGGCTCATCATGTCCATCGCCACGTAGCCGGGCGAGTGGTCGAGCGTCCAACGGTTGAGCAGCACGTCGATCGGGCCGCGGCGGAAGGGGCTCATGGCCGCGCCGTCCGAGACGACCTTCCAGAAGCGCTCCAGCGCGGCACGCGCGCCCTCGGCGCCGCCCTGCGCATGGCCGTCGACGAGCACGGCGGCGTTCATGGCGCCTGCCGAGGTGCCCGAGATGGCCTCGATGTCGAGCCAGTCCTCCTGGAGCAGCCGATCGAGTACGCCCCAGGTGAAGGCGCCATGCGAGCCGCCGCCCTGCAGCGCAAGGTCGACGAGCAACCGCTCGCGGCCCTCGGGCATGGGAGTATCGGATTTGGGGGTGATGCTACGTTTCGCCACTGTGCCGTCACTCCTTGCGGCAACGGCCGGGCCTGGATCGAAGGCGAGCTCCGGCCCCGGAGCCCGAAGGATTCCGGTGACCTGGCCTCTGATCCTTAGACCCGCCCATCCCCGAGCTTCTGTCGCCGATCCTAGCGCGCCGCCGGGATCGAGGTGATGGGCATCACATCCCAAATTCGCGCGTCACGTCCCAAAATCCCAGGATGGCAGACCGTGCGCCGCCTCGCCCGTTGCCGGGCGGGGAAGCGGCGTGCGAGCGTCCGGCCGCGCGAATATCTAGGACAGCTTTCGTATGATGATCGGTCTCTGTGCGGCCATCCTGGTGGCGGCCGCGCTGCATCTGGCGCAATCCATCTTCGCTCCCGTCGCCTTCGCTGTCTTCCTGATGGCGCTCGTCTGGCCGGTCCAGCGGCGGCTGGCCCGCGTGGTGCCTTCGGGCCTGGCCATGCTGGCGGCGATGCTCGCCGCGCTCGTGACCGTGGTGACGCTGGCGCTGCTCATCGCCTGGGCCTTCGGTGGCGTGGGAAGCTGGGTGCTGAACAATTCCGGCCAGATCCAGCTCCTCTATGCCCGCAAGATCCTCTGGTTCGAGGAACGGGGAATCGCCGTGGCGAGCCTGCTGTCGGACGGGTTCAGCTCGCGCTGGCTGGTGGTGATCGCGCAGGAGGTCTCGGGGCGGCTGCACAGCGTCCTCGCCTTCTCGATCGTGACCATCGTCTTCCTGGTGCTGGGGCTGCTGGAGGTGCAGGCGGTGGACCGCCAGCTTGCGCGCATGCCGGGCGAGATCGCGCCGCGGCTGCGCCAGGCCGCGATCGAGACCGCCGGCAAGTTCCGCAGCTACATGGCCGTGCGCACGCTGATGAGCGTGGTGACGGGCCTGGCAGTCTGGGGATTCGCACGGCTGATGGGGCTCGACCTCGCGGCGGAATGGGGCGTCATCGCCTTCGTGCTGAACTACATCCCCTTCATCGGGCCGCTGGTGGCGACGCTCTTCCCGACGATCTTCGCGATCCTGCAGTTTGAATCCTGGCAGACGGCGGTGGTGGTCTTCGCCAGCTTGAACGTCATCCAGTCGGTCTCGGGGAGCTATATCGAGCCGCTTCTGGCGGGCAAGCGGCTGGCGGTGTCGCCCTTCATGGTGCTGCTCGCGGTGTTCTTCGGGGCTTTCCTGTGGGGCGTGCCGGGCGCCTTCATCGGGGTGCCCGTGCTGATCGCGGCCGTGACGATCTGCCGCCAGTTCGAGGGGAGTCGCTGGGTGGCGGCGTTGCTCTCGGGCCAGGAGGGCGAACTGGCCGATAATCCCATGAACTGAGGTTCTTGCCGGGAAAAAGCGGAATTCGGCGCCCCCGCGGGGATGTTGTGGAAACTTCCTCCGGGGGGCGTGTTGCGCATCCCGCAAACGGCTGCTAGAGGGCTCCGCAGCAAGGTGATCCGGCGTGGCGCAGCGGTAGCGCAGCGGACTGTTAATCCGTTGGTCGTAGGTTCGAATCCTACCGCCGGAGCCATTGCCTCAAAAATTCTCCCGTTATTTTAAATCGATGTGCCGATTAGCGCGCGTTGTCCCCCCTACCGTCCCTCCCATTATCGGAATGCTACGACCTGCCCGTCGGCAGAGTTCGCCTTGACATGGCTCCCGCTTCGGGCCGCCCTTTGGCGTGGCGAAGTTTTCGAGCGGCGCTGCGTGCTGATGCCGGATTGGCCGCCTTCTGCTGGCGGCAGCCGGCCGTCATCCACCGCACGCCCCGCCCAGGTTCACACCCTGCGAATGCGCGAATTGCTTCACCGCCGCAGGGTATGAACCAGATTGATCGGATTCTACTCTAGGCGGCTGTAGTGTGGGTGGGCGCAATCGATGGACTGATCGCGACCGCTGATTGACACACCGACGGGGGATTTGCAGGCTCGCTCCTTCGCGGAGAGCAAAAAAGAATGTCGAAGACCGACGACCGGCTGGACGAATGCTACGATGCGATAAGGGCCGCCCTGCCCAACAGCCAGACAGATGCAAACAACGCTGTCACTCTGCTGCAACGCCAAGTGGCGGCTTGGCCGCAACGAGCGAACTTGGCGAAATACCTCTCGCTCGGTTCACGCCAGGACAAGTCGACGACGGAAACGCAGCGCAGGCAGGCGGTGCGTTGTATGGTGCTCCTTGAACTGGTGGTGGTCGGCCAGCCCGCGAGCATGGCGGCATCGTTGATCGCGCGCCACGACAACAGCCCGCTGGCGCTGCTGCAAACCAAGATCAAAGCCAGCCTCCCGCTGTTCGACAAAAGCCCCTTCCGCAACGATTGGGATCCCGCAAACTTCAGCGACCCGACCACGGGTGTCGGCGACTATGACGCGCGTGTGCCGAACCGGCAGATTGCCCCTTTCCAGTATCTCTGCTTCGGCATGATGAACGTGCCGCCGGTTGCAGGCACGGCGTATACGGACATCCTCGCCGATCCAACGATCATGCGCGAATATCTAATTTCCACCGCCCTTATCAGTAATGGTAAGGTTGCGACCTACTACCCCTACGGGCTCATCCTGTCCGTTCCGTCGGACAACATTGTCTCGACCAACTACAAGGATCAGGCGGTCAGGAACTATAACGCCAAGGTGGCCATGATCGGCGAGACCGCACAGATGACCGACCTGCGGGTGAACGATCTCCGCGCCAATGTCCGCGCGGTGACGGCGCGCTTTCCGATCCTGTCGCCGGCGAACATCCTGGCCGGTACGACGGGCACCCAAGGCATGCGAGGCTACAACGAGGTCGTTGTCCTCGGCTCGTTTGGCTCGAAATTCGTCACCCCGGTGGCGTTTTTCAAAAAGGTCAACGCCGCCGGGATCAACTTCATCCGCGATGATTCGGGTGCGACCTATCTGACGCCCGCCATTGAACAGGCCATCGTTGCGACCGGCCTGCCGGTGATCCGGCTGCTCGACACCAGCGGCCTGGATCAACCTAAGCCCGGCAAGACCTGACGCGTAGCGCCTTCCCGCGCGGGTGAAGACTGGAGCGGCCGCTATTTCGACCGGACAGGCGGCGCAATCGTGAGGGCCGAGAGTGAAACCTGTTCGATATGAATCGTTTGGGTTTCCGCGGCGCGGGCGCGATGTGATTCACCCTGCGGGCTGGTCAGGAGGCCAGCCTGCATGGGCAAGCCGCTTTCCGTAGATCTTCGTTCCAGATTGGTGGCTGCCGTTGCCAATGGCCTCTCTCGCCGCGCTGCGGCTGGGCGATTTGGCGTCTCGGCCGCGAGCGCCATTCGCTGGGTCGCGGCCTCGACCTCCACGGGTACGATCGCTCCCAAACCGCAGGACGGCAATACCTGTTCGCATCACATCGAGGCCTTTGCCGACGTGATCCTGGCCGCGATCGAGGCGCAGAAGGACGTATCCCTGATCGAGCTGGCCGAGCTCCTGCGCACAGCTTACGGCGTATCCTTCGCGCCCAGCACGGTGTGGCGGTTTCTGGATCGGCACGCGATGACCTTCAAAAAAACAGCACACACCAGCGAGCAGACACGACCCGACGCCGCCGCGCGGCGGCAAGCCTGGTTCGGCGGCCAGCCTGATCTCGATCCCGAGTGCTTGGTCTTCCTCGACAAAACCGGAGCCTCCACCAAGATGGCCCGCCAGCGTAATCTTCGGCGCCGAGAATGGTGAGGGACCGGGCATGAGGTTAAGGAAGGACCATGGTTGACCGTCCGCCCCTGACGCCAGTCCAGCGGCCATGGAAAGTGATCCTTGGCATTCTGACCGTGGCTGCCTGGCTACCGATCGCGCTGGCCTTCGCCGCAGCCGGCATCGCTTCTTCATTGGGCTGCCGGCTCAACGAAGCCGATTCTCATCCTTGCATGCTGGCCGGCCATGACATCGGCAGCACGCTCTACGGCATGTTCATGATGCTGTGGCTCGCGATCCTGGCGGCGCCGCTGATGGCAGTCACGATGATCGGATGGCTCGTGGTGTGGGTTCGCCGGGCGAGATAACCAGCGGGTAGGCAAGGCCGGGTTAGGCGCGGGAACACATGCGGGGAATCATGTAGCCGGCGACTGCACCAGGACAACGAAAGACGCCCTCCCTCGCCGGATCGTTCCCTGAGTCAGAAGAGTCTCTGAATATCGATAAATGATTAATTCCACGGAATTATCTCGGCCGTGGAAAGGCGTGAATTGAACCACTTAGCTGGTTGCCACTGCGTCTCCCCTTTTGTACCAGGGGGGAATGAGAGCAGTGATCATGATCCCGGCCCTCGCGGCCCTTTTCATCGCGCCAGCACTTGCGCAGGACGGTCCACGCCTTCTCCGCGTCATTGGACAATGGTCGGTCGCCGTGGACGTGCAGGACGGCCAGAAGCTCTGCTATGCCTATACCTCACCGACGCGCATGAGCCACAGGCGTGGCGACGTCTACCTTAGCGTCTCGCACGGCGCCCAGGGGCGAAACCAAGTTGTTCTCAACGCGGGCTATCGTTACCCCCGCGGCGCCTCCGTCACTGCAACGGTGGGACAGACGCGGCTGCCTTTCTACACCGATGGTGATGGAGCTTTCGCAAGGAACGGCCTCGCAACTGTGGCCGCCTTCCGCGCTGGCTCGGAGGCCGTTGTGCAAGGTCCGCGCGCAGCCGGGCGACCTCGGGGCGTCGTCACCGACACCTTCAGTTTGCGAGGGTTTACCGCCGCCTACTCCGCCATCAGTCGAGAATGTCCGCAGCGCCGGCGGCGGTGATGTTGGGGCGGGCCGTCACTCTTCAAATCCGACGCAAAAGTCCGCACCGTGGTCTTTCGAAATTGACGCCATGCGCCGTAAAGCAGCGCGCGGAACCTCGCGGTCACCGTCGGGCGCCGTGAGATGTGATAGGGCAGCCATGACGGCGGCGCGGGTCGCCTTAGAAGCGGCTTCGCCCCAGTATCGACTGGCATGACCGACACCGCCGCCAAATTCGACGCTCGCGCACATGAATACCAATTGCAAAGCCGCATCGCCCTTGCGGGGTACGACGCCTGCCACGAGCTTACGGCCTGCATGCTCGCTGCCAAGCTCGGCAGCGGCAGTTCGGCCCATGTGCTCGTCGCCGGTGCCGGCGGGGGTGCACGAGAGGTGCTAACGGCCGGCGCGCTCGAGCCCGGCTGGCGCTTCACGGCCGTCGATCCCTCACAGGCAATGATGGACATTGCCGTCACCGCCATCGACGCGGCGGGCCTGCTAGGCCGCACCAGCACTAAGCTCGGCACCGTGGATGACCTTCCCTCGGAAGCCGTTTTTGACGCGGCGACCCTCATCGGCGTGCTGCACCATGTCCCCGGAGACGCTGGAAAGCTTGCGTTGCTGCGCTCGATAAGCTCGCGCATGAAGCCCGGCGCGCCGCTTGTTCTCGCGGGCAATCGCTTGGCTTACGAGGATCACCAGCTGCTGCTGACCGCCTGGGGGGAGCGCTGGCGCATGATGGGTGCATCGCCTTCGGAGGTAGAGGCAAAGCTCGGCAAGATCCTGCAGGGCGCCGATCCGCCTGCCTCCGAGGCGGAAGTGGAGCGCCTACTGACGGCGGGAGGGTTCGGCAATCCGACCTGGTTCTTCTCCAGCCTCTTCTGGGGAGCCTGCCTGGCATCGCGCCGGTAAGCTAGAGTTATAGCCCCGAGCCAGTGCCAGCCCCGCCGATGGCTCTGCCGCCGCGTCCAGCCAGGCGCTGGTCGCGTCGATCTGTTGCCCTCGCCCGCATCCTGATGCGCGTCGCCTGCATCGAGGGCGAGGCCGTCGAGAGAGCGGACCAGGGCCGCGTTCGATAGCGTCCGAGACCCCCGGCCGCCCCCCGCTCAGAACTCGTAGCGGATCCGCGCGGTCCCATTCACCGCATAGCTGTTGGCGGCGAGCTCCGCATCCATCCGCGTCGTCAGCGTCATGCCCGGCGCCAGCTGCCAGTCCAGGCCGCCCGAGACCAGCGCCGCATGCGCATCCGGCCGCGCCCCGCTCAGCGAGAAGCCGGAATTCGCCAGCCCGATGAAGCGCGCGCTCATCCCCGCGTCGCGCTGCAGATAGGCCGCCCAGCCCAGGCGTCCGAAGCCGGACAGCTGCGGCGTCAGCGCCATCTCGGCCCGCAGCGAGAGCTCCATGCGCGACTGCCCCTGGTTCTGCCCCGCCACGGCCAGCGCCGCCGCGGATTGCCCACCTACGCCGGTCTCGCTGAAGGCCGGCGTGTCGTACCAGCTGCCCTGGAAGGCGATCGAGGGCGTCAGCGCCACGCGCGGCACGATCCCCTCCATCCGCCACCCGGCCTCCAGACGCGTCGAGACGCCCGAGCTCGTGTAGCGGCCGCGGAGATCGCCCAGGCCGAGGAAGGGCACGGCGCGGCGCGTCGTCACGTCCAGCCCTCCATAGGCGACCGCCGCCGCGAGCCGCAGCGCGCCGAAGGTGCCGGTGCCGTAGATCGCGCCCTGGATCTGGCTGGTCTCGGCGCGGCCCATGCCGTCGGCCAGCCGCGTCATCGCGCCCGAGCCGGCCAGCGCCATGCCGGCCACGACCTGCGCGTTGAGCCGCACATCCGCGCCCACGGCCACGCCGCCGCCGCTGGAGGTCGCCGCATAGGTGCCGGCCGTTCCGGAGGAGCCAATGCGCCCGCCGCCACCGAAGCCGCTGGCCCACACCGCATAGCGCGGCGCCGCGCCATCGGCCCCGTCGCCCAGCGCCTGGCCACGGCCGGGCTCCAGGATGGCGCCCAGGAACTGATAGGCCGAGCGCGCATGCATGCCTGGCGCGACCGCGTGGATCTGGCCCGAGACCTGGTCCAGCCCGCGCGGCAGCGCCGAGGCCGACAGGTTGTACAATGCGAAGAGCGGCGAGACGTCCGCGCCCCCCGCCACCGCGCGGTCGAGACCCGCGGCGAGGGAGATCTGGTTCGCCGTGCCACGCGGCCCGATCACGGGCGCGCTTTTGGCCACGGGCGGCGGCGCGACCGGCTCCGGGACGACGGGAGGCGTCACGGGAGGTGTCACGATCGGCACCAGCGGCGCGGGCGTCAGGATGAGCTGCGCCTGGGTGGCGGTGGTGCTCACCTCGCTGGTCACGCCCGCGCCGAAGCTGCCGGTGGCGTTCACGGCGGCGAAGTTGCCGGTGACGGCGCCGGCCTGGACGATCGTATAGGGCGCGTTGAAGGTGTAGCTCCCGCCCTGGGCCAGCAGCCGCAGCGTGCCGCCCAGTGTCGCCGTCCCGGTGACGTTGATGCGGTCGATCAGCGGCCCCTCGACCTCGATCTGCGTGGTCGAGCCGGCCGCCAGCGTCAGGTTGCCCGCGACGTTCAGCGTGCCGATGGAATTGCCCGGCGCGAGCGTGCCGCCCGAAAGGACGGAGACGCCCGGCAGGCTGCCCGTGCCGCCCAGTGTTCCGCCAGAGGCGACGGTCACGCCCGACGAACTCGCGATCGAGCCGTTCACCGAGAGGCGGCCGGCATTGACGAAGGTGGCGCCGGTATAGGTGTTCGCGCCGGTCACGATCAGGTTGCCCGTGCCGGCCTGGGTCAGCGTGCCGGTGCCGCTGATCACTTGGGCCATCGTGACGGCATCCGAGCGTCTGTAGGCCAGTGCCGCGTTGTTCACGACGTTGCCGCTGCCCAGCGCGCCCGTCATACCGCCATTGCCGACCTGAAGCGTGCCGGCGGAGATGGTGGTAAGGCCGGTATAGGTGTTGGCGCCGGTCAGCGTCAGCGTGCCGCCGCCCGCCTTGGTCAGCCCCGCGCCGGTGCCGCCCAGGATGCCGCCATCGGCGATCACGCCGGCGAAGGTGGTCGAGGTGCCGTTGCCGCCCACCGCCAGGGTGATGCTGCCGAGATCCACCGCCCCCCTCCCGGCGAGCGAGCCCAGCGTCGCGCTCGGCGCGGTCATGAAGGAGAAGTCCACCGTGCTGCCGGCCTGGCCGGTATAGGCGGCCGTGCCGCCCGTGGCATTGGCCAGGAAGCGCACGAAACCTGAATTGGCGATGCTGGCATTGCCCGCGGTGGAGGTTCCGTCGAAGTCGATATTGCCCGTGGCGGTGTTGGTGATGGTGGCCGTGCCAGCCGTCGCCGAGCCGCTGAAGCGCAGGCAGCAGCTGCTGGTGATGATCGCGCTGCCCGCGGTCGACGTCCCCTCCAGGCCGAGATTGCCGCCATTCGTGATCGTGCCGCTGCCCAGCGAGCCGTTCGCCAGCGTCAGCGTCGTCGTGGTGCCCGTGATCGTCGCGTCGCCCGGCAGGGTGACGGCGTTCAGCGCGTCGCCGAGGATCAGCGTGCCCGCTTCCACGGAGGTGCGGCCGGTATAGGTCAGCGCCCCGGTCAGCGTGGTGGTGCCCGTGCCGACCTGGCGGATCCGCCCCGTGCCGGAAATGGCGTTGGCGACGACCAGCGCGTCGTCGCTCCGGTTGAAGGCCAGGACGTTGCCGACGACGACGGCGCCGCTGCCCAGCGTGCCGGTCGAGCCGCCGTCACCGATCTGCAGCGTGCCGTTGAGGACCCTCGTCGCGCCGGAATAGGTGTTCGTGCCGGTCAGCACGAGCGTGCCGCCCGAGGTCTTCTGCAGGCCGGCGGCGCCGGTGATGGCGCCGGCGAAATTGCCGGCGAGAACGGTGATCTCCGCCGTGCTGGTCAGGGTCCCCGCGCCCTGGAGGCTGGCGATCGTGCCGGAAGCGCCGGTCCGGCCGTTGACGTCCAGCGTCGCGCCGGAATCGATCGTCGTGTCGGAGAAGGTGCTCAACAGGGCGCCGAAGGCGTTGCTGTCCACCCGCAGCGTGCCGCCCGCGACACGCAGGCCCCCTTCGGGGGAAGCCTGCGTCGCGCTGCTGAAGCCAGCCGCGACCAGCCCGCTATCCGTCGCAGAGCCGAAGACGAGCACGCCGCTGCCGCCGACCGAGAGAGCGCCCGTGAGCGTCAGGGTCTGGCCGGCGGCCGCGCCGATCGTCCCGGTCGCGGCCGCGGCGACCGCCACGTCGTTCAAGAGGCTTCCGGTGACGTTGGAACGCAGCGCGCCTCCCCCGAGCGTCACGGTGCCGGTGCCGAGCGCGGCCATATCGCCGATCGCCAGGATGCCCGCATCGACGGCCGTCCCGCCGGAATAGGTGTTGGCGCTGTTGAGCGTCAGGACGCCGCCGCCCACCTGCCGCAGCCTGCCCGAGCCGGAAATGGTGTTGGCGACGGTGAGGGCGTCGGTCCGGTTGAAGGCCAGCGCGGCGTCGTTCACCACGGCGCCGGTCCCCAGCGTGCCCGTCGTGCCGCCGGCACCGATCTGCAGCGTGCCCGAGCTGACGGTGGTCGTGCCCGAATAGCCGTTGGCGCCGGTCAGGATGGTGGTGCCCGTCCCGGCCTGCTCCACGGTGCCGGTGCCCGAGATCGCATTCGCGACCGTCAGAATGCCTGAACGATTGAAGACCAGGGCCGCATTGTTCGTCACCGCGCCGGTGCCCAGCGTCCCGGTCGTGCCGCCATCGCCCACCTGCAGCGTGCCCGAACTGATGGTCGTGGCGCCATAGGTGTTGCTGCCGTTCAGCACCAGCGTACCGGCGCCCGACATGATCAGGCCCTGGCCGCTGACGACGCCCGAGAGCGTCAGCGTCGTGCCGGAATCCGGGGCGAAATTGCTGCCGCCCATGGTCTGCAGCTCGACGGCGCGGGTCATCGTGAGGTCGGCGGTCGTTTGCAGCGTTCCGCTGTTCATGAAGAGCCTGCCCCCGTTGCCGAGGGCAGCGTCGGCGGCGATCCGTGTGGTGCCCCCGTTGAGCACGGTGGCGCCCGAATAGGTGTTGGCGCCGGTCAGCACCAGCGTCCCGGGGCCGTTGCTGCCGAGGCCACCCGAGCCAGAGATGACACCGGTGAGCGTCAGGGTGGTTCCCGCCGAAGGCTCGAAGGTGCCGCCGACCCCGTTCATCGTGATCGCGCGGCTGGAGGTGAATGTGGTGGTGGTGTCGAGGAAGCCGTTGTCGAAGGTCAGGCCGCCCGCGGCGTTGCCCAAGGCGGAATCGGTGGCGACGAAGACGAAACCGTTGATGAAGGTGCCGCCGGAATAAGAATTGACCGCGTTGAGGCTCGCGCTTCCATTGATCGTGACCGAACCGGTCCCCGAGATGACGTTCAGGACGCCGATGGAATCATGATTGAAGACCAGGGATCCGTTATTCACCACATTGCCGGTGCCCAGCGAGCCGGTCGTGCCACCATTTCCGATCTGCAGCGTGCCCGCGCTGATGGTCGTGGGACCGGAGTAGCTGTTGTTGCCCGTCAGGATCGTGGTGCCCGTGCCGGCCTGCTCCACGGTGCCGTTGCCCGAGATCTCATTCGCGACCGTCACCGGATCGGATCGATTGAAGATCAAGGCCGCGTTGTTCGTCACCGCGCCGCTGCCCAGGGTCCCGGACGTGCCGCCTGCCCCCACCTGCAGCGTGCCTGCGGTGATGATCGTGGCGCCATGGCTGTTGGCGCCCGACAGCGTCAGCGTGCCGGCGCCGACCTTGTCGAGCGTGACCTGATTGCCGCCAGGGCTGGAGAGGCTGCCGCCGAAGTTCGTGCTGGTGCCGAGGCTGCCAACCTGGAGCGTGACGTCGCCGGCCGCGTAGCTCCGGATCAGCGTGCCGCCGCCGCCGCTGAGCGCCCCCATCGTGATGGTGCGCGCCGTGCCGAAGACGGCGACCTGGGAATTGACGACGAAGCTGGAATTGCCGCCGGACGAATTGTCGTCGAGCCGCATGGCGCCGTTGACGATGTACTCGACGCCCTGACCCGAAGCAGCCGCCCCCGAGAAGAACAGGGTCGTCGAATTGCTCACGGTGATCGTCTGGCCCGTGCCGGAATTGTTCACGACGTCGCCGAAGATCGTCATGTCCTGGCCGAGGGTGACGTTGTAGCTCGACGCCCCCGCATCGAAGCGGATACCGCCAAGCGACGTATTGGCGCTTGTGGACAGGGCGGTGGGGCCGGCAGCCTGGAAGACCGCCGTGTTCCCGCTGCCGGGAGTGACCCCGGTGCTCCAATTCGCGTCCGCGTTGAAATTCGTGCCGGGACCCTGCCAGACCATCTGGCCCAGGGCCGGCGAGGCCGCCACGCTCAGGGTCAGCAGCGCGGCCGATAGCAGAAAGGGAGGCGATCGCGGGAGGAGGTGCGCGCCGACGAGCGCGGTCGAGGCCCGAAGGGCGGCGCCAAATCCAGACTCCGCGTCCAGTCCCATCCTCGGGGCCGCCTCGCCGGTGGAGCGCGGCAGCGAGCGACGATGGGAAGCGGCAGTCTGACAATCCGGACGCACATTAACCTCGGAAAACGTGAACTATTTTATAAGGGCGTATAATGAGATGCAAAGAAAGCATGCGAGAGATAGATTTCCGGAATTATACTGAATTTCAATGAAAAGCCCCGCAGGTGTGGCAGGCTGACAACAGCCCAGGAAACGCCGGAAGCTCGGGAATTGTGTATAAATTAGGCAATATCACTTGAGTTCGGACCGCTCACTCCGCGCGAGGGCGCCCCGGTCTGCCCAGCCGCATTCCTATTCCCATTGCCTCTGCTTGCGCGGGGCCGGGATCGGCTCAATGGCGGCCGGCTCCCGCGACCAGGAGCTCCACTCCCCGCGCACGGCGGCGAACTTCGCCTCGATCGTCTCCATCAACCGCGGATAGCCCGCGAATTTAAGGCCGAACACGGCGCCGGCGATGGCGAGGACGAGCGCCACGGCGAGCCAGCGGCGGCGGCGCGGCGGGGCGTCCATCACCGGCCCCGCCACCGGCCGCGCCGACCGCACCATCGACCGCGCCTGCTCGAGCAGGCGCATCCTTTCCGGAGCGTCGAGCCTGGCCCAGAGGCCCAGCAGCTCCGCCTGGCCGCCCGAAGCGGGCGCGTCGCGGGACGGGGACATGAACCCTAACCCCGGAACCGGACGTCCGAAGCCCGCGCGCATCCAACCAGGATCGAGCCAGCCAGGATCGTGAAAGAAGACATGTCGCTGCACCTCTGAATGGCGGGCATCACGGGGCTGCGCATTCGCATTCCCCGGTCCGCTTGTCCCCGCCATCAAAAGAAGCTTCACCGGTGAAGTCAACGGAATGCGCTTGCGATCACATCACCTCAAAAACGCCCGCTTTGGCGTGTCGATGAGGGTCGCGACACGCCGGGCCTTTGTGAATTCCATCGCCGACATCGCGCGATGCCTTGGAGGAAGCCATCCTGAAGCCGTCCACCCTCTGGACGATCGGCGTCTGCCTGGTCGTGATCGGCGTCGCCGCGCATTGGTTCGGCTGGCCGGCCCTGCTGTGGTTCCCGCGCAGCGTTCTGGAAGGCCTGGAATGGGCCCCGGCGGCCCTATTGGAGGCCATCGCCGCCTCGCCCACTACGGTTGGGCTGATCGCCCTCGGCATCGTGCTGATGGTGGCGGCGCGGATCTGGACGGGCCGCAAGGGCTAGCCGCCACGCCGATCCCCTGGCATCGATCGATCCCAGGCGGGAGAGTGGCATATGGCGGATTCCAAGGCTGATCCGCCGCGACGGCGCCGCTGGCGCTGGCCCGCCCATCTACTGAGTCTGCTTCTGCTGGGTCTGCTTCTGCTGAGCGCCGCGGCGCTGCTCGTCCTGGATGCCGCCGGCCGGCTGCCGCCGCAGCTCCAGCGCGCCTGCGAGAGGGCCGGGTTGTGCGGCCATGATCTGCTCCCTGGCGCCCATCGGACGACGCGCCTCGAATTCACCGTCACCGCCCCGCCGCAGGCCCCGCAACCGACGCGCGCGGCCGTGCTCGCCCAGCGGCAGGGCGAGGAGTGGCTGCTGCGCCTGCGCATCGACGCCCTGCCCGGCGCCCAACGCTATTCGCTGATCCAGGTGTTCGCGACGCGCGAGACCGCGCCGCCGGGCCAGCCGGCCCTCCTCACTTTGCACGACGAGAATCGCGACCCGTTGCTGAACGGCCAATGGGAGGTGACGGTGGCGGTTCCCAACACGGTCTTCCGCGAGCGCGAATGGGTCCTGCGCTACCGGGCCGATACGATCGACGCCCTGGCCGTCAGCGAGGACATCGCGCCCTTCATCCGCCAGTCAGGCGCCATTCGCTGAGCGGCCCTGCCCCGATTTCGCCCGACCCTGAACACCACCGCGTCGCAGAGCGAGCGTTATGGTCACTGCAACGACAACGGGTCATGTCATGGAACGCCATTCGAATCGCCGCGCCTTGCTGCTCGCTTTGATCGGCGTTGCGGCCGCGCCGGCAGCCTTCGCCCAGGATCGCCACTGGGAGGAGGATCGCCGCCGCCAGGAGGAAGAGCGCCGTCGTCACGAGGACGAGGACCGCCGCCGCCGTGAGGACGAAGAACGGCGCCGCCATCAGGAGGCGCGTCGCCGCGAGGAGGAGATGCGCGGCCGCCGTGGTGAGCAGGAGCGCAACCGCCAGATGGCCGAGCGGCAGCGCTGGGAGGCGGAGCAGCAGCGACGCCGCGTCGAGGCCGATCGCCATCGCATCGAGGAAGACCGGCGCCGATAGGCCGCCGCCAAAGGCGTGGCGGCGCGGCCCTCAGGGTCTAGCCGCCTTCCCCGCCCTGCCGCATTCTGCGCCGCGACAGAGGAGGACTTGTCCATGGTCAAATACGGTTTCGATCACATCCACCTGCGCACGCCCGACGTGGAGGCGACCGCCGCCTGGTACGAGCGCGTCTTCGACGCGCAGATCATCCGCTCGATGCAGAACGGCAAGCCGCGCGTCGACATGAAGGTGGGCGGCACGGACATCTTCCTGATCGCCACGGACGCGAAGTCCGCGCCCGCCCCGGTCGCGCCCTATGCCGGCATCGATCACTTCGGCTTCATCGTCGAGGACCTCGACGCGGCCTATGCCGACCTGAAGGCCAAGGGCGTGGTCTTCACCATGGAGCCGACGCAGCTTCGCCCCGAGATCCGCATCAGCTTCATCCGCGGGCCCGAGGACGTGTCGATCGAAATCCTGGAGCGCAAGAACGCGGCCTGAACGGCCCGCCTCCCATGAAGGCTTCCCGCATCTCGCGGGAAGCCGCCTTCAGCCGAACTTCTGCTCGCGCTCCCAAAAGCGCATCGCGCGGCATGCCGCCACGAAGCCCTGGGCATCGCCCGGCGCCTTGAGCGTGACGAATCCCTTATCGGGCTTCGCCACACCGGCGCCCCGCAGAAGCGGCGCCGCCTCCGCCACATGCGCGATGAATTTCGCGTGGGCATAGGCGTCGCTCACGAAGCCCTTGGCCGCGGGGTGATCCGCAAGCAGGGCCGCGCCCGCTTCCGACGGCAGCAGCGCCACCGCATCGAAGAGGACCGAAGGTCCGCCATCGACGGCGTGGTGCGCGGGAATCTTCTTGCCGTCGCTCGCGACGATGCCGCCGATCTTCGGCGCGATCAGCTCCAACAGCGCGCCCTCCGCCTCCAGTGCCTTGCGAAGTGCCGCGAGGAGTCCTGCATCCGTCCCATCCGTGACCAGCGCGCCCACCTTGCGTCCCTCGAAGCTCGGCGGCGGATTTTTCAGGATGCTGAGCGGTGCCGAGGGCGGCAGGTCCAGGCGCGCGCGCGCGGGCTCCGACGCATGGGGCAGATCCATCCCGAGACCGTCCGCGACCTTGGCCGCCAGAGCCTCGTCCACATTGCGGAGATTCGACAGGAGGCGGATGCGGATGGCCGGCGTCTCGACCTTGCTCAGCTCGAAGATGAAGGCCTTGGCGATATGCGTCTGCTCCACGGCCGCCTGGCTCACATAGAACTGGCGGGCCTGACTGTAATGGTCGGCGAAGAGCGCGCCGCGCTCGCGAACCTTCGGGCCGTCATCCACGGCGGGAAAGCTGCGGAAGCCCGTCTCGGGCGCCTCGCGCGGCCCGCCCACGTCAGGCCCCCAGGAATTGGGCTCGTAATTCGCCCGCCCCTTGGGATTGCGGAAGGCCATGTGGCCGTCCTGCTGGAAATGCGCGAAGGGGCATTTGGGGGCGTTGATCGGCAGATGTGTGAAATTCGGCCCGCCCAGGCGCTTCAACTGGGTGTCGAGATAGGAAAAGTTGCGCCCCTGGAGCAGCGGATCGTTGGTGAAGTCGATGCCGGGCACGATGTTGTGCGTCATGAAGGCGACCTGCTCGGTCTCGGCGAAGAAATTGTCCACGACGCGGTCGAGCACCATCCGACCGACACGGCGGACCGGCACCAGTTCCTCGGGAATGAGCTTGGTCGCGTCGAGAATGTCGAAATCGAAGCTGTCAGCGAAATCCTGATCGAAGAGCTGCAGGCCGAGTTCCCATTCGGGGAAGGCGCCCGTCTGGATCGAATTCCATAGATCGCGGCGATGAAAGTCGGGATCGGCGCCGTTGAGCTTTACCGCCTCGTTCCACACCACCGACTGCACGCCGAGCTTGGGCTTCCAGTGGAACTTCACGAAGGTCGATTTCCCCTCGGCATTCACGAGCCGGAAGGTATGGACGCCGAAGCCTTCCATGAAGCGCAGAGAGCGCGGGATGGTGCGGTCGGACATGATCCACATGAGCATATGCGTGGATTCAGGCATCAGGGACACGAAGTCCCAGAAGTTGTCATGCGCCGTTTGCGCCTGGGGAAAGCCGCGGTCCGGCTCCTGCTTCGCCGCATGGATGAGGTCGGGAAACTTCATCGCATCCTGGATGAAGAACACCGGGATGTTGTTGCCGACGATGTCCCAGTTGCCCTGCTGCGTGTAGAGCTTCACCGCGAAGCCGCGCACGTCGCGGGCGAGATCCGGCGAGCCCTTGTTGCCGGCCACCGTCGAGAAGCGCACGAAGACCGGCGTCTTCTCGCCGACGCGCTGGAAGACATCGGCCTTGGTGATGTCGGTGAGCGACTCATCCAGCTCGAAATAGCCATGCGCGCCGAAGCCGCGCGCATGCACGATGCGCTCGGGAATGCGCTCATGGTCGAAGTGGAAGATCTTCTCGCGGAAATGGAAGTCCTCGAGCAGCGCCGGGCCGCGCGCGCCCTGCCGCAGGGTGTTCTGATCGTCGGAGACCGGCGCGCCTTGCGTCGTCGTCAGCGCCGCGACGTCCCCGCCCGCGACCTGGTGCGTCTCTCCGCCGGCACCGCGCGTGGTGTTCCGGGCGGCGGACTTGGGCTTGGCTGGACGGCTCGCGGGCATGGGACGTTCCTTCCGGATGATTTTCAGAGGAGGATCAGGATGAGCCGCCGCGGCCGCGCATCACCGCCGGTGCAGGACGCCGAAGACGTAACCGGCGAAAGCGGCGATCGCGATGGAGGTCAGCGGCCGGTCGCGAATGGCGATGGAGAGCCGCTCCGTGCGGTTCGCGATGCTGTCGGTCACGCGGTGGGCCGCTTCCTCCGCGCATTGGGCGGCCGAAACCACGGCGGGCGTGACGCAGTCGTTCATCAGGGATTCCACCTTCTCGCGAAGCGCCGTGATTTCGGCGTGGATATCGGCCTGTTCCGACGAAATATTCGTCTCTTCGGTGTTATGGGACATTCATGGCTCCTTAAGGCCGAGTTCGTTGATGCCGGCGTCGGCGATTGCGGTCAGATCCCTGTCGGTCTGGGTCTCCTCCTGCAGCGTCTGATCGAGCAGCGAGGCCGCCTTCTTGTGGCCAAGGACCTCGGCCCAGCGCTTGAGCGTGCCGTAGCGCGCGATCTCGTAATGCTCGACGGCCTGAGCGGAGGAGATGAGGCCGGCATCCACGGCGGGCGTGCCGCCATATTCCTCGATGATCTCCTCGCCCTCGGCGACGATTCCTTCGATGGCCTCGCAGGTCTTTCCCTGGGGGCGCTTGTCGAGGATCTCGAAGATCTGCTTGAGCCGCTCGATCTGGCCTTCGGTCTGCGTCCGATGCTTCTCGAAGGCCGCCTTCAGATCCACCGATTGCGCGGCGCGCCGCATCTTCGGCAGCGTCTTCAGGATCTTCCGCTCTGCGTAATAAATGTCTTTGAGCGTGTCGTGGAACAGGTCCGCGATCGTCTTCACCTTAGCCATGCCGGGGTCTCCGCCGCGCGATGCCGTCGCCGCAGGACAACGCGAGGTCGGGCGGAAAGTTCCCGAGCGCGTCGCGTTTCTGGCGATGGCGCATCGGGGCGGGCGCTCTTCCCCAAGGGGTCTCCTTCAGAGACCCCAGAATTCGGCGATGCGCCGCGTTGCCGAAATTCCGGCCTCGCGCACCCAGGGGCCGGCCCTGCCACCGTCGGCCGTGGCGTCGATGGGATAGGCGTGGGCCAGCCCCGCCATCGTCCAGAGCTCAGCCCGGACGCGCGCGCGCGAGCCCCAGCGGCGGCATCGAATGCCGGGGAGAATTTCCTCGTCGGTCATCGCCGCGGCAGCCTGGCCATGCACCCCGGCCCATTGCGCCGCCAGAAGCTCCGCATTGCCGGGATCCACCGTCCGGTCCGCGAGCCCCTGCCAGATCGTCAGACGCGGCCAGATCCTGCGCGCGCTGCTCGACGTCACCGCATGCACCGCGGCCACCAAAGCGCGCTGATGGCCAAAGGGATCGGATCGGCGCATGCGATGCAGCGCCATCATCGAGCCCGAGGCCGCGCCCACGGGCATCCCCGCGACGATGGCGCCCCCCGCGAAGACGGCCGGATAGGCCGCCAGCATCGCCGCGGTCATCGCGCCACCCGCGGAGAGGCCCAGGATAAAGATCCGCCGCCGGTCGCTGTCGAAGTCCTTCGCCGCCCTGGCGATCATCTGGCGGATGGACATCGCCTCGCCCTTCCCCCGCCCGGTATCTCCCGGCCGGTACCAGTTGAAGCAGCCATTGGCGTGGTTCGCGGTGACCTGTTGGGGCAGGAGCAGCGGGAACCGCAACTCCCGCGCGAGGGCGATCCATCCGCTGTTCGTGGCAAAGGACGCGGCATCCTGGCCGCAGCCATGCAGCACGACGACGAGCGGCGCTCCGGCCGGCATTTGCGGTGGGGCGAAGACGAACATGCGCAGCGCGCCGGGATTGGAGCCGAAGCCCGTACGCTCCGTCACCCGGTCGGTGGGAACGGATCGCGCGGAAACGGGGCTGGCGGCCGGCTTCAAAGCCCGCGACGCCAGCTTGATCGTGGCCGATTGCAGCCGGCTCATCCGGCGCAGGAAGCCCAAAGTCTTCGAGATCCGCGCCATGACTTCACCCTCGCCCCGAGGCCTGAACACCTGGGGAGGACGAAAGGTCGGCCGGCCTACCGCAGCGGCGGGATCGCCAGATAGGCCAGACGCTTCAGCTCCTGCCGGCTGCGCGTCACCGCGTCGAGCATCAGGCCCACCGCGAAGGACATCAGCGCGGCGAGCATGATTGCCGCGGAGAGCAGCGCGGTGGGCAGGCGCGGCACCAGCCCGCTCTCCCAGAATTCAAAGACCACCGGCAGGCCGAGACCCAGCGAGGCCAGCATCATCGCCAGCGCCGCGACGCCGAAAAACTCCAGCGGCCGCTCGCGGCGGATGAGTTCGCCGATCATGCGCAGGATGCGGAAGCCGTCGCGCCAGGTCTGCAGCTTGCTCGCCGAATCCTCCGGCCGCTCGCCATAGGGTGCCGAGATTTCGCCGATGGGGATGCCCAGCTCGAGCGCGTGGATCATGATCTCGGTCTCGATCTCGAAACCGCCGCTCATGGCGGGGAAGCTCTTCACGAAGCGCCGGGTGAAGATCTTGTAGCCGGAGAGCATATCCGCCGTTTGCGTGCCGAAGACGCGGCCCACGAGGCCTGTCAGCAGCGCATTGCCGAAGCGATGGCCGGGCCGGTAGGCCTTCTGCGCCGTCTCGACGCGGGCGACATTGACCATGTCGTAGCCGCCCTCCAGCGCCGCGGCGATGAGGCGCGGGGCGGCCGAAGCGTCGTAGGTCGCATCGCCGTCCACCATGATGTAGAGGTCCGCCTCGACATCGGCGAACATCCGCCGCACGACATTGCCCTTGCCCTTGCGCCCCTCACGCCGGACAAGGGCGCCGGCGGCCTGGGCGATCTCGGCCGTTCCGTCAGTGGAGTTGTTGTCGAAGACGTAGATCTCCGAATCGGGCAGCGCCGCCCGAAAATCGCGCACCACCTGAGCGACAGCCGCCGCCTCGTTGTAGCAGGGCACCAGAACGGCGATGCGTACGGGCGGAACCAAATCCTGGGCGGTCATGTGGCCTCCGAACAATGGGGGGCCATAGACCCTTCGGGGCGATTACTGAACTCTGCCCCGGGGCGCAAGCATGACCAGGCAGAATCCATCTGACCGCCCAACCGCCTGGGGCTCTGGCTCCCTGGCTCCCCATTTATCCGATACGAGACCGATCCATGCCGAATAGCGCAACCGAAACGACGAGCAGCTGGAAGCGACAAACGGCGCTCCTGGTCATACTTTGCTGCGCCACCGGCCTCTATTCCCTGTGGCGCGGAACAGACGCGAATTGGGACCTCAGGAATTACCATCTTTATTCCGCCTATGCCTTCCTGAACGGCCGCATCGGTTTCGACATCGCGCCCGGCCAGCTGCAGAGTTATTTCAACCCACTGTCCAACCTGCCGATCTACGCGCTGGTCCGCCTCCTGAACGACCACCCCCGGGCGGTTGCCTTCCTAATGGGTGCTCCAGCCGGGATCTATGCCTTCGCGTTGAGCGGCATCAGCCTGCTGATGGCCCGATGGGCCTTCGGGCCGGGCCTCATGGCGCCACTTGCCGCGATCGTCGCGACCCTGGCCGGCATGACGGGCGCCGCCGTAATGCCCGGCATCGGCATGAGCGCCAATGACGTGGCGATCGCCACCTTCGTGATGCTGGCGCTCTGGGCCGTGCTGCGAGCCGCCGAGATCGGGCCGCAAGCCTTCCCGCGGATCTGGCCCATGACCGCCACGGCCGGCTTGCTGGCCGGCGCGGCCCTGGGGCTCAAGCTCACCAACATCATCTATGTAGCGCCCCTGGGACTCACGATCCTGGCCTTCCTTGGGCTACGCCACGCCATCATTGCCGCGACGGGAATGGTGGTCGGCTTCATCGTCTGCTGGGCGCCCCAGGCGATGCTGCTCTGGCGCGAATTCGGCAACCCCGTCTTCCCGCTCTACAACGACATCTTCGCCTCGCCGGACTATCGGCGCGCGGGTATCGCCGATCTGCGCTTCCTGCCGCGCAGCACGTTGCAGGCGGTCTTCTATCCCTTCTATTGGCTGCGGGAAAATGCGGAGATGGTGACCGAGCTGCGCATGCGCGACTCCCGCGTCGCCATCGGCTACCTGGCAGCCCTGGTCCTGATCGTGGATCTTCTGCGCCACGGCCTCCACCAGGCCTGGAAGAACGAGCGGCCGACCCTCATTCTCCTGTGCTTCAGCGTGATGACCTATGTGATCTGGGTCCGCCTCTTCGGCATCTACCGCTATCTTCTCGTCCTGGAGAGCCTTTCGGTCGTTCTGGCGATGCTGGCCCTGGCGCGCCTGCTGGCTTCGCGGAAGGTTCTCGCTTTCGGTTCCTTCGCAGGGCTCATGCTCCTGGCGTCCCTCACCACGCAGCGGCCCGACTGGGGCCATGTTGCCTATGGCGCGCGGGTCGTCAGCTTCGATCCTGTGCCGGACGTGCCCGCGGGTTCGATGCTGATCATGATCGGCGACGAGCCCATGAGCTACGTCATCCCCTTCCTGCCGGCGGATATCCGGGCGCTGGGCCACGCAAACAACCTGATGCGACTCACCGACGACCACGGCCTGGCGCGGCGCGGACGCGAGGCCCTCGCCGGCCATACCGGACCGATCCGCCTGCTAGCCCAACCCTCGCTGACGCCGGACGCCATCGAGGCCAGCCTGGCGCCGCTCGGGCTCCGGCTGGGCGCCTGCAGCCTGCTGCGCAGCAATATCGAGCCTGGCGGCCACCGCCTGTGCGAGCTGTCTCGCACAGGCGGATGATCGCCCTCAGCCGAGCCGCGCCGCCGCCATCGGCGAGACCCAGGCCAGGCCGCCGCCCACGAAGACCGCCGCGAGCGCGCCTTCGGGCGTGACCAGGGTGAGGTCTCCGCGCAGCCCGGTCGCGATGCGGCCGCGATCCTTCAGCCCCAGCGCATCGGCGGGGTTGGTCGAGACGAGCGCCCAGGCCTGGGCGATGTTCATCACCCCGCGCGCGGCCATGCGGAAGGGCGCGGCGAGCAGGGCGGGCCAGTGGTAGTCGCTGGCCAGCACGGTCACGAGGCCGCGTTCGGCCAGCGGCGCCGCGCTGGCCCAGCCGAGATGGCTGCCGCCGCGCACCACGTTGGGCGAACCCATGACCACCGCCTCGCCGGCCTCGCGCGCATTCACCGCGACGGGCTCGGTGATGGGGAACTCACAGATGCCTGCGCCGAGCTCGCGGAACAGCGCGCGGTCCTCGAGATTCGCATCGTCATGGCTGAGCATCGGAATGACGGCGGATTTCGCCGCCGCCGACAGGCGGGCGCGAGATTCGGGGATCTCCCCGCGCCGCGCGAAGGCGGCTTCGGCGCGCGCTCGGAACTCCTCCTCGCTGACCCCCGCGCGGCCGGCATATTTGCCGAGCTCCTTCGGATTGCCGAGCTTCCGGCGGATGCTGGGCGTGTGGTCGTTGAAGCCGAGCAGATGCGCCTCGCCCGCCTCGATGGCGGCGAGCGCGGCCGGCTCGGCCTCGAAGTTGTCGGCCTCGAAGCGCAGATGCACGCGCATCTCGGGGCCGGGCGGCGGGTTGCGCAGCGCGGCGAGCGTCTTCTCGAAGGAGGTCAGCGAGCGCAGCCCCGGCTCCCAGGAAAGCGTCACGCCCAGATAGGCCGTGGTGATGCCCGAGGCGAGGAGCTGCGCCGACGCGTCGCGCAGGGCGAAGTCGGCGGAGAAATCCACATTGGGGCGCGGCTGGAGCGCGCGCTCATGCGCATCGCCATGGATGTCGATGAGGCCGGGCATGACCAGCAGCCCGCTTGCGTCGAAGGCGCGCTCGGCGCCTTGGCCCTGCGCGATCTTTCCCCCGGCCAGCGTCACGTCGCCGGCCGTCATCGCGCCCTCGCGCAGGGCGTGACCGCCCGTAATGGTCCAGGACATGCTCAGGACTCCACGACCAGCTGCGCGCGGCCGGCGGCATAGCGCGTGAGGGTGGCGTCCACGGGACGCCCCTCGGAATCGACATTGACCGCCTCGTTGATCAGGACGGGACGTGAACGGGATTGCTGCAAGGCTTCGGCTTCCTCGGAACTGGGCATACGGGCGGTGATGCGCGTGATGCGGCGGCGGTAGTCGGGCACGCCGGACTCGGCCAGCGCGCGGGTGATGGACGGATCCTCGCGCAGCAGCGCCATGATCCGCGGAAAGCGTTTGGCCGGGAAATGGTGCGCGCCTAGCGCCACCGGGCGGCCATCGGCCATGGCGATGCGCTCCGCCAGCACGACCAGGCTGCCGGGGCGGACTTCCAGAAGCTCGGCGATGCGCGGCTCGGCGGGGATCTCGGCCAGGCGCAGCAGCCGGCCCGCCGGCTCGCGATTCTGGGCGCGGATGATGTCGCTGAAGCGCGTATGCGGGCCGAGCGGATAATCCAGCACGTCCTCGGCGACGAAGCTGCCGCGCCCCTGCTCGACGCGCACCATCCCCCGCCCCTCCAGCTCCTCCATGGCGCGGCGGATGGTGTGGCGGTTCACGCGGAAGCGCGCGGCGAGCTCGGCCTCGGTGGGCAGGCGCTCGCCAGGGGCATGTTCGCCGGCCTTGATGGCCGCCTCGATGGCCGCGCCGATCTGCCGCCACAGGGCAATTCCGGCGCCTCGATCCAGCGCGGTTGTCGTCGGTGTCACGGAAGCTTCAACCAACTCGCTACTCCGGGATGGCAGTTTCGTCTTGACCATACAGGGTCAGACGTTTAGTCGTCTATACCAATGATAGACCGTTCCGCATGGATGTCTATCCTCGCCCGAGCCTCGGCCGAGGATATGGAAAGCAAGCTGTCGGGGGTCCCGCCCCTGCCGGTGCATCGGGTCATACGTGGCCCGGAAATCGGCCTCACCATGCTGCGCGGCCGTGCCGGCGGCGATGGCGCGGCCTTCAACCTCGGCGAGGCGACCGTCACGCGCTGCTCGGTGAGCCTGGGCGATGGCACGCTGGGCCATTGCTGGCGCCTCGGCCGCGACCGCCGCGCCGCCGAACTGGCCGCGACCCTCGACGCAGCACTCCAGCAGGAGTCCCTGCGGCCCACGCTGGTCGAGGCCGTGATCGAGCCTCTCCGCGCCACCCAGGCCGAGGCCGCCGCGCTCACCGCGCGCCGCGCCGCCGCCACCGAAGTTCGCTTCGCAACCCTGGCGACCATGCGATGAAACCCGCCTTCACCGACCCCGTCTTCGGCGCCCAGGACGCGTTCCGCGCGCTGATGGACGCCATGTCCCGTCCCGGCCGCATCCAGCGCTGCGACGTGCTGCCCGACCTGCCCGCCGCGCTCGCCCCGGCCGCCGCCGCCGCCCTGCTGGCGCTGGCCGATGCCGAGACCCCCGTCTGGACCGACGCCACCGGCGAGGCGCGCGAGTGGATCGCCTTCCACACCGGCGCGCCCTTCGTCGCCGATGCCGCCCGAGCGCAGTTCCTGCTCGCGACCGGCGCCATGCCGAAACTCGCCATGCTGGACGCCGGCTCCGACGAAACGCCGCAGGACAGCGCCACGCTGATCCTGCAGCTCGAAGCCTTGGCCGAGGACGCCGGCTGGCGCCTGACCGGCCCCGGCATTGAGCATGAGCATCGCCTCCAGGCGACCGGCCTGCCCGCCGACTTTCCCGCGCAATGGGCCGCCAACCGCAAGGGTTTCCCGACCGGCGTGGACGTCGTCCTTTGCGCCGGCACGCGCCTCGCGGCCCTGCCCCGCTCCACCCGTATCGAGGAGATCGGCTGATGTATGTGGCCGTGAAGGGCGGCGACGCCGCCATCTCCGCCGCCCACGCTTGGCTCGCCCAGCGCCGCCGTGGCGACGAGACCCTGCCCGAGCTTTCGCCCGCGCAGATCGAGGAACAGCTCGGCCTCGCCGTCGACCGCGTGATGGCCGAGGGCTCCTGCCACGACCGCGCTCTGGCCGCGCTCGCCATCAAGCAGGCACGCGGGGACCTGATCGAGGCCGCCTTCCTGCTGCGCGCCTATCGCAACACCCTCTCGCGCTTCGTCGCCTGCGAGCCGATCGACACCGGCGCGATGCGCGTCCAGCGCCGCATCAGCGCCACCTATAAGGACCTCCCCGGCGGCCAGGTGCTGGGCCCGACCTTCGACTACACCCACCGCCTGCTCGACTTCGCTCTGGCCGCCGAGGGACTGCCCCCCGCCGAGCCGGAGGAGGCCGAGGCCGAGAACGCCACCATGCCCCGCGTCACCGAGCTCCTGGCGCGCGAGGGGCTGATGTCCCGCGATGCGGCGGGCGGTGACGAGGCCCCGGCGGATCTGACGCGCGAGCCCCTGCCCTTCCCCACGCCGCGCCCGCTGCGGCTCCAGTCGCTGGCGCGCGGCGACGAGGGCTTCCTGCTCGGCATGGGCTATTCCACCCAGCGCGGCTACGGCAACGCCCATCCCTTCGTGGCCGAGCTGCGCATGGGCGAGGTCGAGGTGATGCTGGCCCCCGCCGAGCTGGGCTTCACGATCTCCATCGGCGATATCACCGTCACCGAATGCCAGATGGTGAACCAGTTCGCCGGCAGCAGCAGCAAGCCGCCGCAGTTCACGCGCGGCTATGGCCTCGCGATGGGCCATGGCGAGCGTCGCGCCATGGCGATGGCGCTGGTGGACCGCGCGCTGATGGCCAAGGAGCTCGGCGAGGAGGCCACCGCCCCCGCGCAGAACGCCGAATTCGTCCTGCTCCACGCCGACAACGTCGAGGCCACGGGCTTCGTCGAGCATCTGAAGCTGCCGCATCACGTCGACTTCCAGAGCGAGCTCGAGAAGCTCCGCAGCATCCGCGCGCGCTGGCAGGCCGATCGCGATGCCAACCCCTTGGCGGAGGCCCCCAGCCTGGAGGCAACGATATGAACGCGATCTCTCCCCGGAACGCACCGGAGAACGCCTACAACTTCGCCTATCTGGACGAGGCGACGAAGCGGATGATCCGCCGCGCCATCCTCAAGGCCATCGCCGTGCCGGGACACCAGATCCCCTTCGGCGCGCGCGAGATGCCGCTGCCCTATGGCTGGGGCACGGGCGGCATCCAGGTGACGGCGGCCATCCTCGGCCCGCGCGACGTACTGAAGGTCATCGACCAGGGCGCGGACGACACGACCAACGCCGTCTCCATCCGCCGCTTCTTCGCCCGCGTGGCGAATGTCGCGACGACCACGCGCACGGCGGAGGCGACCATCATCCAGACGCGCCACCGCATCCCCGAGCGTCCGCTCACCGAGGGCCAGATCATGGTCTTCCAGGTGCCGATGCCCGAGCCGCTCTTCAAGCTGGAGCCGCGCCTGGCGGAGACGCGCCGGCTGCACGCGCTGGGCGACTATTCGCTGGCCCAGGTGAAGCTCTACGAGGACATCGCGCGCCAGGGCGAGAGCGGCAGCAGCTACAATCACCCGGTGATGGTAGGCGGGCGCTACCTGATGTCGCCCTCGCCCATTCCGGGCTTCGACAATCCCAAGCTGCACAACTCGCCGGCGCTGATGCTCTTCGGCGCGGGACGCGAGAAGAAGATCTACGCGGTACCGCCCTTCACAGCGGTGGAAAGCCTCGATTTCGACGACCATCCCTTCAAGCCGATGCGCGCGCCGCATCGCTGCTCGGCCTGCGGCAGCGCCGACAGCTACCTCGACGAGATCGTCGCCGACGACCAGGGCGGGCGCATCTTCGTCTGCTCGGACACCGATCATTGCGCGGAGACCCAGGGACTATGAGCGCCCCCCTTCTGGAAGCCGCCAACCTGCATCTGCGCTTTGGCGCGGTCCGGGCGCTGGACGGCGTGAACGTCGAGATCTTCCCCGGCGAGGTCGTCGCCATCGTGGGCGAGAGCGGCTCGGGCAAGTCGACGTTGCTGCGCGTCCTGGCCGGCGCCATGGATGCCGAAGCCGGCACCGTGCTCTATCGCGATGCGGAGGGTGAGGCGCAGGACATCCACGCCCTCAGCGAGGCCGGGCGCCGCAAGCTGATGCGCAGCGACTGGGGCTTCGTGCACCAGAATGCGCGCGACGGGCTGCGCATGAGCATCTCGGCCGGCGGCAATGTCGGCGAGCGGCTGATGGCGGCGGGCAACCGCAACTACGGCGACATCCGTGCCCAGGCCGCCGATTGGATGGCCCGCGTGGAGATGGACCCCGCGCGCATCGACGAGGCGCCGCGCAACTTCTCGGGCGGCATGCAGCAGCGGCTGCAGATCGCGCGCTGCCTCGTCACCAATCCCCGGCTGGTCTTCATGGACGAGCCGACGGGCGGCCTCGACGTCAGCGTGCAGGCCAAGCTTCTCGACCTGATCCGCGGGCTGGTCTCGCAGCTCGGTCTCGCGGTCTTCTTCGTCACCCACGACATCGCGGCGGCGCGGCTCCTGGCCCACCGCATCGTCGTGATGCGCCATGGGCGCGTCGTCGAGGAAGGCCTTGCGGACCGCGTGCTGGACGATCCGCGCCACGCCTATACCCAGCTCCTCGTCTCCTCGGTGCTTGCCGCATGATCCCCGCCATCGACGTCCAGGCCCTCGCGAAGGGCTTCACCTTGCACCTGCAGGGCGGCATCGGCTTCCAGGTACTGAAATCCGAGGCGCTGACGGTCATGCCCGGCGAATGCGTGGCGCTGACCGGCCCGTCCGGCGCCGGCAAGTCGACGCTGATGCGCTGCCTCCAGGGCAATTACGGCGCGGATGCGGGGCGGATCATGCTCGCCCATCGCAGCGGCCAGGCCGATCTCGCCGCCGCCGATGCGCGGCTGGTGCGCGAGATCCGGCGCGAGACGCTGGGCTATGTCTCGCAATTCCTGCGCGTCATCCCCCGCGTCTCGGCCCGCGACGTGGTGGCCGAGCCGATGATCGACCGCGGGATGGACCCCGAGGAGGCCCGCGAGCGGGCGAGCGCCCTGCTCACCCGCCTCAACCTGCCCCCGCGCCTGCATGGCCTGCCGCCCGCCACCTTTTCGGGCGGCGAGCAGCAGCGCGTGAACCTCGCCCGTGGCTTCGCGCCCGACTATCCCATCCTGCTGCTGGACGAGCCCACGGCGAGCCTCGATTCCGCCAATGCCGAGGTCGTGATCGGCCTCATCGCCGAGGCCAAGGCGCGCGGCGCGGCGCTCGTGGGAATTTTCCATGACATCGAAGTCCGCGATCGGGTCGCGGATCGCCTCCATCAGGTTCTCCCCCTAGAAGAAGCGGCATGACTGAAACCATCTGGACCAATGCCCGCCTCGTCCTGCCCGAGGCGGTGATCGACGGCACCATCATCCTCCGCGACGGCCGCATCGCCGACATCCAGTCCGGCAATTGTTCGTCTCCCGCCGCCATCGATTGCGGGGGCGACATCGTCATCCCCGGCGTGGTGGACGTGCATACCGACAATCTCGAGCGCCAGGTCCTGCCGCGCGCCAATGCCCGCTGGCCCTCGCGCTCGGCCTTCGTCTCGCATGACGCGCAATGCGCCGCCGCCGGGGTGACGACGGTGCTGGATGCGCTGTGCCTGGGCGATCTCGGCTTCGACCAGGGCCGCGACCAGACGTTCCGGGACGGCGTGGAGGATCTGACGGCCATGGCGGCCTCGGGCCTCATGAAGTCCGAGCACCTGCTGCATCTGCGCTGCGAGCTGCCGGCCCGCGACATGCCCGGCGCGCTGGAGCCCGTGGCCCAGCACCCGCTGATCGCCATGGTGAGCCTGATGGATCACTCGCCCGGCATCGGCCAGTACCGCGACCTGCCCCGCTACCGCGCCATGCGCATCCGCCAGACGCGCATGACGGATGACGAGGTGGAACGCCGCATCGCCCAGCTCCAGGAACAGCGCGCCGAGCTGCGGGAGAAGCAGCGCGCCTGGGTGCTCTCGCTCTTCGCCGGGCGCGACATTCCGCTCGCCAGCCACGACGACGAGGAAGCCGGCCAGGTCCGCCGGAATGCCGAGGACGGCATCCGCGTCGCCGAATTCCCGGTGACCATGGAGGCGGCCGTGGAGGCCGCGCGCATCGGCGTGGGCGTGATCGGCGGGGCGCCCAACATCGTCCGCGGCGGCAGCCATTCGGGCAATGTGGCCATCATGGATCTGGTTCGCGCCGGGGCGCTGGACGTCATCGCCAGCGACTATGTGCCGCCGGCGATGATCGAATCCGCCTTCATCGTCGCCGAGGAGATCGGGCTGGCGAAGGCCATCGCCATGATCACCTCCGCGCCGGCGGCCATGTGCAAGCTCGCCGATCGCGGCGCGCTCGCGCCGGGGCTGCGGGCGGATCTCGTGCGCGTCACGAAGCACGACGCGATGCCCGTGGTGCGCCAGGTGTGGCGCGGCGGCGAGCGCGTGGCCTGATGCGGCGCGCCGCCGTCTATTTCGCGCCCGACCTCGACGATCCGCTGCACGCGGCCGCCAGCGCCTGGCTCGGCCGCGATGCCGAAACGGGCGCTGAGGTCGCGCAGCCGGGACTGCCGGAGATGGCCGCCATCACCGCCGATCCGCGCGGCTATGGCTTCCATGCGACGCTGAAGCCGCCCTTCCGCCTCGCGACCGGCCCGGCCGAGCTCGTGGCGGATGTGACGCGCTGGGCCGCCGCCATCGCGCCCTTCGAACTGCCGCCGCTTTCGGTGCAGGACCTCAAGGGCTTTCTCGCGCTGCGCGAGACCGCACCCTGCCCGGCCCTGCATGCTCTGGCCGACAGCGCCGTCGAGGCCCTCGACGCGCATCGCGCCCCGCCCACCGAGGACGAGCTGGCGCGCCGGCGCAAGGCGAAGCTCAGCGCGGCGCATGAGGCGCTGCTGCTGCGCTGGGGCTACCCTTATGTGATGGGGGAGTGGCAGTTCCACATGACGCTGACGCGCCGCCTCACGCCCGAGGAGCGCGCCGTCTACCTCCCCGCCGCCGAGGCGCATTTCGCCGGTATCGCAGGGGCTCCACGCAAGGTCGGGACGGTCTGCGTCTTCACGCAGGCCGCCCCGGGGGCGCCCTTCCTGATCGCGGAGCGGATCAGGCTGGGCGGTTAGGCCTCAACGCGCCGGCGCGGCGGGGGCAGCGGGAGCGGCGGGGGCAGCGCGCTCGCCACGCTCGCCGCGGTGGCCATGGTGACGGTCATGCCGGCCATGACGCGGAAGTTCGTCGCGGGTCACGGCGCCGTCGCCATTCGCGTCCAACGCCCGGAAGCGGGCCTGGGCGAAGGGCTGGATCTCCGCCAGCGTCACGATGCCGTCGGAATTGGCGTCGAGGCTACGGAACATCGCGCTGCGCATAGCCTCCATCCGCTCCGGCGTGGGGCCCCCGCGCCGGCCGTCACGACCTTCGGGCCGGCCCTCGGGCCGATGGCCCATCCGCAGGGTGCTGAACTCCTGAAGCGTCAGCCCTCCGCTGTGGTCGGCGTCGGCGGTGTTGAAGCGGGCGGTGATGAAGGTCCAAGCCTCATCCCAGGTCACGCGGCCATCGTGATTGGCGTCCATCAAGGCGAACAGGCGCCCGCCGGGGGCCGGTGCGGCCGGGGCGGCTGCGGTAGGGGCGGTTGCGGTAGGGGCGGTTGCGGTAGGCGCCGCGGCCGCAGGGGGCGCAGCGGGTTGGGCGAGGGCCACGCCGCTGCCGAGCAGCGCCACGCCGAAAGCCAGGGTCTGGGCCAGTCTCATGGGTCTTCTCCATCGGCGGCGACACGAAATGCGTCCCCGTTGTGAGAGAAGATGGGGCATCGATGTAACACTCGCGTGCCAAAATGGGCCGCTTTGCGTGAGGAAATGTGACGGGCCAACACGGGAGACGGATCGGATTCTCTGCCGGAACGGGCATTCTCCAGGCGATCCTCTTGGGGATATCATGGCGACGGGTAGGGCGGAGCAGGGAACCTTGGACGCGGACCACCTCTGGCGTGCGGCGACACCGGCCGACCTCCCCGCCATCGCCGCGATGGCGGATCAGGTCCACCCGTCCTTTCCGGAGGATCCGGCCATCTTCGCCGAGAGGATGCGGCTTTATCCGGATGGGATGCGCCTTCTCGAACAGGAGGGGCACGCCTGTGGCTATCTCGTCAGCCACCCCTGGCATGCGGGCGCGGTGCCGGCCCTGAACGCCCTGCTCCATCGCCTCCCGCCGGATGCCGACACCTTCTACCTCCACGACCTCGCCTTGCTCCCAGCCGCGCGGGGCAGCGGCGCCGCCCGCGCGATCGTGGAGCAGATGGCGGAGCATTCCCGCGGCCGGGGCCTCGCTTCCATGAGCCTGGTGGCGGTGAATGGCTCGGTTCCGTTCTGGCAACGCCTTGGCTTCAGGATCGAGGACTGCCCGGCCCTGGCGGAAAAGCTCGCGAGCTATGAGGACGCGGCTCGCCTGATGCTGCGCAGGCTCACATGACCCGCCCCCACCAGGCAGCCCCACGATCCGGACGACCCGCCGGATGCTGAACGCGGAACGCTTCGCCGACGATGCTGGTTATCGGGATCTCCTGGCGCATCTTCCGCCGGGCACGGCGGCCGAGGTCGACGAGGCGATGGGCCAGCCGCACCGGCGCTACCACACGCGATGGCATCTGGGCCGCATGTGGCGGCTTCATCGCGAGCAGGGGCGGGATGCGTGGTCGGAGAGCCTGATGTGGGCCATCGCCTATCACGACATCGTCTACGAGGCGGAGAACGCCCCGAAGCGGAACGAATTCGAGAGCGCCGCGTGCTTCCTGAGAGCCGCCCATACCGGTGGGCTGGGCCTGGAAGCGGCTGCCCGCATCACGGGATGGATCCTCGCCTCGGCGGATCACCTCGGCGCCGGCACCTTCATCGCGCCCGATGGCGATCCTGTCGGGACCTGGTTCCTCGATCTGGACCTGGAACCCCTGGCCTCCGAGGCCTTCACGGACAACACCGCCTTGATCCGGGAGGAGTTCCGGCACGTCCCGGACGAGGCGTTCAAGCATGGCCGGAGCGCATTCCTCGCGGGCATCCTCGAGCACCCCGCGATCTTCCGCACGGATGCCGCCGCACGACTCGGATGGGAGGCCGCGGCGCGCCGGAACATCGTAGAGGCATTGCTACCCCGCCCGTAAACGATCGCGCGGCCGGTTTTCCAGGATTGGCGCCATGAATTCGAAGAACATATCCGTGAATGTCCCGGATATCAGGACACCACCGACCGGAATTTCTGCCTTATCTTTCAGATCTCAATAGATTCTGATCGCATTCCTAAGAATTTGTATTGCTACGGCAAAATGTAAGACTGTCGGCGAAACGGCATATGCGCTATATTTTCGTCCCTTAGTCGAAAGGTTGCGCATGGCCGATGAGATGAAGACAGCCGCCATCGCGGCGAAGGCCACCTTCACCGCGCGACCCGGGCAGATGAAGCTGCTGCAGAACGTCGCGGCGTTGCGTGAGGTCGCGGGCGGGGCGTCCGGCATCTGCTACGGTCTGGCCTGGGTCTGGATGGAAGCGAAAGCGAAGGGCCAGACCGACGCATTGTGGGGTGCCCTGGGCTCAAATCAGGAAAAGCCCAACACCCTGAAGGCCGCGCGCATCTACTCGGTCACGCAGCGCCTTGCGGACAAGCACGATCAATCGGCCGCGCTGTGCCAGATGAAGGTCGCGCGCGATGCCGAGGACGAGCACAAGACGAGGAACGATCTCCGCTGCTCCCTGCCACAAGACATGCTGACCCTGGCGACTTGGATGGCAGCCGCGAAGGGCACGCGGTATTTCCTGATCGAGACGGGCGAGCGCGGACACGCCATGGCAGGCGCTGGAAGCAAGTTCGGCAATCTTGAATTCTACGATCCGAATTTCGGCGTCGTGAGCTGCTTCAAGGCGACCACGATGGCGAAGTTCTTCAGCGCCTATTTCGCCAAGGAGCGCATCAAGGATGCGTATTTTGTGTCTCCGAAGTTTGCGCTGGACGTGATCAAGGTGAAGACGGCGTAGACGCCGCCTGGGCGGGTCCCGCATTCATGAAACCAGGCAGAACGGGTCGCGGCCCCATTAAGCGAGGCTAAGGAACGCCCAGGAAGCCTTCATAACGATGCCGTAACTGGACAGGGTTCACGGGCCAATTCATAGCGGGTCGGTCATCGGGGCGCGAACATGGTCTTCCTGTGGAGAGAGCGCGGTTGGGCGGCGCCATGCCTGGCAGCTCTTGGCTTGTTCGCTCCGATGCTCTTCCTCGGTGGAATTGAGGCACCTGGGGTCGAGAAGGGAATGGCCCTGGGCCTGGCGGTGGCCGCCGTTGCTACCTTCTGGCTCGGCCTTCGCTGGAACCGCGACCGCAAGCCCGGTGAGCGGACGCGGCACTCTTTTTGGTTTGTGCCGCTCCAGTTCTGGGCCATCCCGATGATGTTATTTGCAATTCTGGTAGGGATACAGGTGGTCAAGACCAGCCCGGACCGGTCCAGTCTCCAAGCGACAATTCCGGCAACCCATCAGAAATAACCGAGGGGTCGGCAGGCCCTCGCCACGGGCCTCGAAGGCGGAAGGCTGCCTCACCTTATCCACGCTCCAGGAAGATCGGAGGTTCGGCGGAGGTTCTTCGTTTTGAACCACGTCACGATCCGATCCGTGTTGCTGAACTGGCCTTTGCGCGGGCACAATCGCTACAACCGCTGGGCCAAAGCCGCTGTCTGGCTGCGGATCTTCGAAGCTCTTTCCGCCGCCTCGCCCCAGTCGCTGCACCTGATCGACAGCTCCATCGTCCGGGCTCACCAGCACGCGGCAGGCGGAAAAAAGGGGGCGAAGATCACGCCATCGGTCGTTCTCGTGGAGGACTGAGCACCAAGATCAACGTCGTAGTCGACCAGGACGGCCTGCCGCTGCGCATCGTCCTCTCCGCCGGCCAGGCCTCCGACAAGGCGGCAGTCGCGGCCTTGATCGAAGGCTTATCTGGTCGCATACGGGGAGCGCGGGCGGGGCTTCATCGAATGCCACCACACGAGACCCCTTCACACGCTTCGGCCCGGCGACAAAACGAAGATCGCAGACCTCGTTCTCGTCTGCTCCAATTGCCATTGGATGTTCGGCTCTTTGATCGTGGATTATCGGCAGGGCCGGTTAGTGTTCGACTGGAAGCATGTCACATCAGGCTCAAAAGCCTACTCCAGGGAGGACCACTTCAATGGGGGCAGGCCACAACAACAAGATCGGGAATAAAGATCCGGCGTGTGCCAGCATCCTTTGCTCTCATTGCCCGGGTCCGAGCGCTTTCGCTGCATAACATCCGAGGTGCTGTGATCACGATCATGTCAAATTTTTCCAAAGGTCCGCGCAGGCTTTCGATCTGCGGCAGAATCTTCGGTACCATCATGATCTTCGCGCTGGGTGCCTTTTCCACCAAATCCGCCTCGGCGGAGGAAGTGGTTGCGAACAACACCTCGGCTGTAACCCAGGCCGTACTTGGTATTATGAGCTATGTACGCTGGCCGTCGGATCCAGCGGAGTTACACCTTTGCGTACTGGCTGACGCAGCCTATGCCGGCGGCCTGCTTGCAGCATCTCACCGCGCTGCCAACCGGCCAGTCACAGCCAAGCGCATCGCCATAGAGAGCCAGACGCTGACCAGCGCCTGTCATGTCGCCTTTGTCGGGCGAACCAGTCCGGCGGAGCATGGTCGGGTATTTTCCCGCCTTACTGGCCTTCCGGTTCTGACTATTAGCGAAGACGACCCATCCTGCTCAGCTGGCAGCATGTTCTGCCTGACTGTCGGAGGGGGGCAGATCTCATTCCAGGTCAATCTCGATGCGATTGCCCGTAGCGGCTTGCGCGTTCACCCCAGCGTGCTTCGTTTAGGACAGCGGCGGGGAGTTTCGCCATGAGCAAACCCACGCTTCGGTTACCCACACTTCAGGCGGTGCTGCGGCGGGCGCATCTTGGTATCGTGCTTTTTGCTGTCATGACCGTCGGTATCACGCTGACGGTCGCAGGCCTGGTCGCACTGCGCGTGCATGCCGAGCAGAACTTGGCACTGATCGCTCGCTCCATGCGCTACACCGTCGAGGCTTCCGCCGTGTTCCGAGATCCGGTGGCGGCCGAGGAAGCGATCGCGCTGATTGCCAATGCGGAGGAGGTTGCCGAAGCGAAAGTCGTGCTCCACGACGGAAGAATTCTGGCGACCTGGGCGCGGCCCAGTGGCAGCAGCCTTGCGACTTGGCTGGAGCAGCGCCTTGCAACTTTGCTGAACCCACCCACGGTCGTGCTTCCCATCGTCCACGAAAGTGCGCCGATTGCTAATCTGATTGTTCGCGGCCATATCGGCGCGACCCTCAACTTTCTAATATCCGGGCTTGGTGGCCTTGCGCTGTGTTTGGTGATCAGCGCGGGCGGCGCGATCTACTTGTCGCACCGCATGCGGCGAACCATCGTCAAACCTCTCGAGGCTCTGGCCGGCCTGGCGCATGCGGTGCGTCAAGACCGAACATTCAATTTGCGGGTCCCGCCTGCGCCGATCGTGGAGATCAATTCGCTCGGGGATGATTTCAACGCCTTGTTGGATGAGTTGGAGGTTTGGGACAAACGCCGTCAAAAAGAGAACGATTCCCTCGCTCATCAAGCCTCTCATGACACCCTCACCGGGCTGCCGAACCGAGCGCTCTTCGTCCGCCAACTCACCCATGCCATCCAGGATGCACGGGTGACAGGACATCGGGTCGCGGTATTGTTCTTGGATTGCGATAAATTCAAAGAGATCAATGACCGCCGGGGGCATGCCGCAGGGGATGCTGTGCTGGTGGCCATCGCGGAACAACTTCGGGCGATTCTTCGCGCTGATGGCCTGGTCGCCCGCTTCGGTGGCGACGAGTTCGTCGTGCTGCTGACCCAAATGCGCCGGATGGAAGACGCCACCCGCGTGGCTGACAGCGTTGTTGCCCGCATGGATGAGCCAATCACTTTGCCTTCCGGCGACAATATCACCGTATCGCTGAGCGCCGGGATCGCCGTCTTTCCTGACCATGCGCAAGACGCGAGCGTCTTGATCCATCTGGCGGATTCGGCGATGTACCGTGTGAAGCGCGTACAACGGGGCGGGTGGCAAACCGCCAGTACCCAAGAGGATGCTGATGCCAAGGAAGAATCGGGAAATTAGGTGCTCCAGACGAGCGCTTCTCGTGGTCCTGCCGCTTGGGCTACTCGCCGCCTGCCAGCAGCGTCCAGGCCTATCCGCCGAACAGATCGCGGTGCTGAGGCGCGAGGGGTTTGAACTGACCGGCGATGATTGGAGCCTCGGCTTAAGCGACCGCATCCTTTTCGCCAGTACCCGTGCCGAATTGGCGCCCGCGGCGCTCGGAACTGTCGAACACCTTGGTCGCACGCTGCGCGGGGTCGGCATCTACCGACTGCGGGTGGAAGGCCATTCCGACAGTTATGGCGATGCCGCCTACAACGAGCAGCTCTCTCAGCGCAGGGCGCAGGCGGTCGCCGATGTGCTAATCGGCATTGGCCTGCGCCAGGAGGATGTCGTGGTTCAGGGGCTTGGCAGCCGCGTCCCTTTACCAGGCCTGAGGTCCAACGAGAATCGACGGGTCGCCATTATCGTTCCCAATCAGTGATGCAATCTTTTCTCCCCAACGACGGCGGCCCGTTACTGCATCACCTTTGTGCATCGAGCGTGCCGCAGCGGCTCCAGCAGCCTCACCGTTTCTGTAATCAGCGTCTGTGCGTCGCGAGTGGACTCGCGCGGCTCGGTTGTCCTGCCGAGTTAGCTGCGACGCCTATCCAACGCGCATCCCCGTGAAGGCCATAATCCATGCGCCCAACGCAATGCGGGAAACTTTTCCAGGGCGAACGGCCGTAAGGATCGCAACGGCGTCAGCGTCGTCATAGGGAAGCTTCTTAGCGCTCTCGCCTTTGTCCAAGCGGAGCCCGAGACAGGGATTGGGGCCGGGCAGAACATCATCCGCAATTGCCCCGGCGAGCGGGCCACTCACATGGCTAAACGGACACGCCGGCTATGCGGAGCGCCTCAGCTGTGTGGTGCTCCACGCGGCTTCTGATGCGGGCAAGCTTTTCGGCGGGCTGGGTCGCATCCTCGGGGCCGGGGCTGAAAAGATCACTGTCCTCCCCGCCCATGTCGAAGGCGGCATCTCGCCGCGCCCAATCAAGCCAAGTCGCCGCGATTTCATCGGCACGCTCCGGCGTGACGGACACGGCATTAGCTAGACGGTGCCATTCGGCCTGCATCGCCGCCCACTTCGCGAGGGTAGCGGGCCAGATGTCGCGGACCTCCGCAGGGTCCTTCGTTTCCAGGGTCCACTTCACGGCGTCCCGCGCCGGCCGCCGCTACAAGCCCGCGAGGCACGCGCTGGCGGAAGTAGTAGCCACCCGTTTTCGGGTGCTTCCAGGGTTGCGACATCGAAAGAACCGCCATGGCGTGTGTACCACCTCTGTGTACCACCAGATGCCTTCTAAGTCGCTGATTTCGCGATAAGCCACGGAAACCACAGGCTTCCGGGCGTGCGTATGCCGGGTGTCGGGATTGAACCGACGACCTACCGCTTACAAGGCGGTTGCTCTACCGCTGAGCTAACCCGGCGCGCCTGCGGTATCTAAAGCAGCACGGCAATGCTTGCCAGCGTGCCCCGCCCGCGCTTCATGGCGAAATGCGCTCCCATCGTCACCGGCCCCGCCCCAATTCGGACGCCAGCTCCCCCCCTGAAGGCGGCACCTGGCTCTACGGCATGCATGCCGTCTCCGCCGCTTTAGCCAATCCCGAACGGCGCCTGCGCCGCCTTCTGGTGACCCGCGGCGCCGAGGCGGAGCTGGCCGAACGGCTCTCGCCGCCCTGGCGCGTCGTGCCCGAAATCGTCGAGCGCCCCCGCCTGGATGGGCTGCTGCCGCCCGATTCGATCCACCAGGGCGCCGCCCTCCTGGTCGAACCGCTGGAAGCGCCGCCCTTGGAAAGGCTCCTGGAACAGACGACCGGCCCGGTCCTGGTGCTCGATCAGGTGACCGATCCGCGCAATGTAGGCGCCATCCTGCGCTCGGCCGCGGCCTTCGGCGCCGCCGCCATCGTCGTGCAGGACCGCCACGCCCCGCAGGAGACCGGGCTGCTGGCCCGCGCGGCCTCGGGCGCGCTCGAGGTCGTGCCCCTCGTGAGGGAGGTGAACCTCGCTCGTGCGCTGGAGATGCTGAAGAAGTCGGGCCTCTGGGTCGTCGGGCTGGAAGCGGCGGGGCCCGTCACCTTGGCGCAATCCGGCCTGATCGGCCGGCGCGTGGCCCTGGTGCTCGGCGCCGAGGGCGAGGGCATGCGCCGCCTGACGCGCGAGGGCTGCGACGAATTGGTCCGGCTGCCCATCAAGCCCGCCATGGAGAGCCTGAACGTCTCGGCCGCCGCCGCGGTCGCCCTTTACGAACTCGCCAGGGAGTGAAGCATGAGCGCCGCGCAAACGATCCTCGAGACACGTAGGGCCAGGCGAATCCTCGCCCCCCTCGGCGCGGCGAGCCCGAAGACGTCCGCGGAGGGCTATGCCCTCCAGCTCGAGGTCGCCCAAGCCCTGAGCGCCGTGCCGCCGGCCGGCTTCAAGATCGGCGCCATCGCCAAGCAGATGCAGGACTATCTGGGCCTGCACGACCCGGCCGCCGGCTTCGTCCCCGCGAGCAGCCTCAACACGGACGGCGCGACCCTGCCCTTCGCCGACTTCCTTGCCGTGGGCGTGGAATGCGAGATCGGGGTGCGGCTCGGTGCCGACCTGCCCTTCGGCCCCACCAGCCGCGCCCAGGCCGAGGCCGCCGTGGCCGAGGTCTTCCCCGCCATCGAGATCGTCGAGCGGCGCTATGGCGACCTCGCCGAGATCGGCACGCCCACCCTCATCGCCGACCAGTTCTTCCATGCGGCCGGCGTCCTCGGCGCGCCGCATCCCGACTGGAAGAGCCTGGACCTCGGCGCCACGCGCGGCGAGATGACGGTCGATGGCGTCTCGGTCGGCTCCGGCCATGGGCGAGACCTGCTGGGCCATCCGATGGAATCTCTGGCCTGGCTCGCGAATTCCGGCGCGGCCGAGGTCTTCGGCGGGCTGCGCAAGGGCCAGGTCGTCTGGCTCGGCTCGGTGACGCCGCCGATCTGGCTGGAGGGCCCCTGCACGGTCGTCGTGGCCTTCGAGGGCCTCGGGAAGGTCTCCCTCCGCTTTTCCTGAAAGCCTTTGTTAAGACGAATCGCTTTAGATACGCATGCCCGGCGGTCTGCCGGGCTTGAACACCACCGCCAGAAGGGCGGGCAGAAGGATGAACCATCCCATGCCTCCCGACTGGACGGAGATGCCCGACGAGCTCCAGCTCGTCCTGGCGCGTGAAGCCCTGCGCCGCGCCGCCGAGACGCTGGCCGAGCATGCCGATCTGCTGGCCCTGGAGATGGAGGGCGGCGCCCTGAACGATCGCGGCGGGCCGGACGCGCTGCGGCTCTTCGCCTCGGTCGTGCGGGCCACCAATCTGGACGGGCTGGGGCCGGTCGGGCACGCCTGACTTCCCATTCCCGCGGGCAACGTCATCCTCGGGCCATGCAGTCCTTCGATATCCTGGTGATCGGCGGTGGGGTGAACGGCGCGGGGATCGCGCGCGACCTCGTGGGGCGCGGGCATTCCGTGCTCCTCGCCGAGCAGGGAGACCTCGCCCAGGCCACCTCCTCGGCCTCCTCCAAGCTCATCCATGGCGGGCTGCGCTACCTGGAGCATTACGAGTTCCGCCTGGTCCGCGAGGCCCTGGGCGAGCGTGAGGTGCTGCTGCGCCTCGCACCGCACATCATGTGGCCCCTGCGTTTCGTCCTGCCGCATCGGCCGGAGATGCGGCCGCGCTGGATGATCCGGGCGGGGCTGTTCCTCTACGACCACCTGGCCAAGCGCGTCTCGCTGCCGGGCGCCGAGGCCTTCCGCACCGCCGCCAACCCCATGGGCGCGGCGCTGAAGCCGGAAATCACCCATGCCTTCGCCTATTCCGATGGCTGGGTGGAGGACAGCCGGCTCGTCCTGCTGAACGCGCGCGACGCCGCCGCGCGCGGCGCCGATATCCGCACCCGCACCCGCTTCGAGGACGCCACCCGCCACGCCGACCATTGGACGGTGACGCTGCGCGGGCTCGACGAGCAGGCCCAGCAGTTCCGCGTGCGCGGCATCGTGAACGCGGCGGGGCCCTGGGTGCAGGGCGTCCTGGACTCGGCCCATGCGCGAAAGCCGGGCGCCGTGCGGCTGATCCGCGGCAGCCACATCATCCTGCCGCGCCTCTATGAGGGCGAGCACGCCTTCATCCTGCAGAACGACGACCGCCGCGTGGTCTTTGTCATCCCCTATGAGGATCGGTTCAGCCTCGTGGGCACCACCGACGTGCCGCATGAGGGGGATCCGGCCCACCCCGTCTGCACGCCGGAGGAAGCGGAATATCTCTGCGCCGCCGTCTCGCGCCAGTTCCGCCGGGCGATCACGCCGGCCGAGATCGTCTGGACCTATTCGGGCGTGCGCCCGCTCTTCGACGACGGCGCGGCCGACCCCTCCTCGGTGACGCGCGACTATGTGCTGAAGCTCGACACCCAGGCCGCGCCGGTGCTGAGCGTCTATGGCGGCAAGATCACGACCTTCCGCCGGCTCGCCCAGGAAGCCGCCGGCAAGATCGGCCATGCGCTCGGCCGGGAGGGCACGGCCTGGACCTCGGGCGCGGTGCTGCCGGGCGGCGAGCTCGGCGGGAAGAGCCGGGCGGAATTCGCGGCCGAGATGGCGCGCGCCCTGCCCTTCCTCGATCCGGCGACCCTGCCCCGCCTGGTCCGCACCCATGGCAGCGACCTCCCGAAGGTCTTCGCCAAGGGCACAGGCGCTTTGCTGCCCGCCGGCCTCACCGAGGCCGAGCTGGACTGGATGAAGCGCGAGGAATGGGCGCGCACGGCCGAGGACGTGCTCTGGCGCCGCACCAAGCTCGGGCTGCACATGACGCCCGCCGAGAGGGACGCGGTCGCGGCCGCGATGGGCTGACGCGCCCGCGGTTGATCATCCTCGACTTCGACGGCACCCTGGCCGACAGCGCCCCCTGGTTCGCCGGAGAGCTCAATGCCGTGGCCCGGCGCTTCGGCTTCCGCGAGGTCGACAGCGTCGGGATGGGGCGGATGCGCCGGATGGACACGGCCGCCATCCTCCGCTTCCTGCGCGTGCCGGCCTGGAAGCTGCCTTTCATCGCCCGGCACATGCGCCAGCGCGTCGCCGAGGATGCGGCCGCCATCCCGCTCTTCCCCGGCACGCTCGCGCTGCTGGAGCGCCTGGCGGAACAGGCGCCGCTGGCCGTCGCGAGTTCCAATTCGGAAGCGAATATCCGCCGCATCCTGGGCCCCGGCGCGGCGCGGATCGGCCGCTACGCCTGCGGCGCCTCGCTCTTCGGCAAGGCGCGGAAGTTCCGGCGGCTGATCCATGCGGCGGGTGTCGAGCCCGGCTCGGTGCTCTGCATCGGCGACGAGCTGCGCGACATCGAGGCGGCGCGGGCCGTGGGCGCGCGCTGCGTCGCGGTCGCCTGGGGCTATGCCGATCGCGCGGTCCTGGTCGGCGGGAGGCCCGATCTCGTCGCCGACGAGATGGAGGCGCTGCCCGCCGCGCTTCATCGGATGGGCTGGCCGGGGACGCCCCCTGCCAGCCCGGGAGGCTACTTGCCGTAGACGCGCTTGGCCTCGGCCGCGCTGACGAGGCCGTCGGCCACGTCGCGCTCGACCAGAGCAGCGTCGCGCTCCTTCGGGTCGCCCATGCCGCCGCCGCCGGGCAGCAGCAGCACGAGGTGGCGGCCTTTGGGGATCACCTGGAAGCCCTTGGTGCGCAGGACCGTGCCGTTGTCGTCATCCAGCCCGACCCAGCCGCCCGCGCCCATGCCGCCGCCGAAGCGGCCCTTGGGCGCATTGGCCACGCGGTCGAAGATGGCGTTCACGGCGAACTCCGCGTTCTTCTTCGCGCCGATCTCCATGATCTGGCCGAAGCCGCCGCGCGTACGGCCGGGGCCGGCGCTGTCGGGACGTAGCTCCTTGCGCCAGAAGATCACGGGCGCGACGTTTTCCGTCGCCTCGACGGGCATGGTCCGCACGCCCGAGGGGAAGGCGATGCCGTCCAGACCGTCCTTGGTGGGACGCGCGCCGGTGCCGCCGGAGTTGAAGGTGATGATCTCGAAGTCCTCCACCTCCGCATTCTGGCCGGAGACCTGCGAGCCGCCGCGCAGGGGCGGGTTCCACAGCGCGGAGCTGCCCTCGGCATTCACCTTCTCGGGCACGGCCTGGCCCAGGCAGCCCATCATCAGGTCGGGCAGCAGCTGGCCCACCACGTGGCGGACGCTGACCGGATAGGGCCGTGGCGCATTGAGGATGCAGCCCTCGGGGATCTCCATCACGAAGGGCGAGAGGCTCGCCCAGTTGTTCGGGATCTCGGGGGCCACGACGCATTTGATCCCGAAGCAGGAATAGGCGCGGCAATAGGCGGGCGGCACGTTGATGCCGCGCGTGGAGAGGCCCGACGTGCCGGTGTAGTCGACGATGATCTCGTCGCCCTCGACGCGCATGGCGGCCTTCAGCGTGACCTCGAACTCATAGCCGTCCGACTTGATCCAGGACTCCCAGACCTGGCCCTTGGGCAGTTTTCTGATCTCGGCCTGGGTGGCGGCGAGGCTGCTGTCGAAGATGAACTCCGCCAGCTCGTCCACGCCCTCCATCGCATACTCGTCCATCATCTCGACGAGCCGCTTGGCGCCGGCGTCGTTGCAGGCGCAGAGCGAGTAGATGTCGCCCTCGAGCTCGACCGGCGTGCGGCTGCCGACGCGGATGAAGTCGAAGAAGGTCTCGTTGGGCGCGCCCTGGTCGAAGCACTTCACGATGGGGATGTAGAGCCCCTCCTCGAAGACCGAACGGCCCTCAGGGCCCATGCCGAGGCCGCCGATGTCGATGATATGGGCGGTATTGGCGAAGAGGCCGACGATCTTGCCGTTGCGGAAGGCGGGGGTGACGACGGTGAGGTCGTGCAGGTGCCCGGTGCCGAGCCAAGGGTCGTTGGTGATGTAGTGGTCGCCCGGCTTCATCGTCGCGGCTGGGAACTTGTTCAGGAAGTGCCCGACGCTCTCCATCATGGAGTTCACATGGCCCGGCGTGCCGGTGACGGCCTGGGCCAGCATGCGGCCCTTGAGGTCGAAGATGCCGGCCGAGAGATCGCCCGCCTCGCGCACCGTGGTGCTGAAGGCGGTGCGGATCATGGTCTGCGCCTGTTCCTCGACCACCGCGATGAGGCGGTTCCACTGGATCTGACGATGGATCTTTTCGAGGGCGTTCATCAGTTCATCTCCGATCGCAGGAGGGCGGAGCGCAGCGAGCACCGGATGCGTGAATCGGAGAGCATCAAACGTCTCCCCGTGTCAGTTCGAGATAGCCCAACCCATCCATGCGGCAGGTCCAACCGGGGCCGACCAGCGTGCTCGTCTCGTCCTCGGCCACGATGCAGGGGCCGGGCACGGTCGCGCCCGGATTCATCTGCGTGCGGTCGTAGATCTGCCAGGTCGTGACGGTCCCGGTCGAGGTATCGCGCACCTGCTGCGTGCGGATCGGCGCCGGGGCCGGCGCATCCGCCACCAGGGCGACGGGCTTCGCCGCGTCCACCCTGGTCGCGACGGTGACGGCAAAGCTCAGCACCTCGACGTCCGAGCCCGGCACGGGACGGTCGTAGAAGCGCGTGTACTCGGCATCGTAGGCCGCGCGGATCTCGGCGATATCCGCCTCCACCAGCGGGCGCACCGGCAGGGCGACGGCGATCTCATGCCCCTGCCCCACATAGCGCATGTAGCCGATGCGATGCTCGACGGTGTCAGCGCCGAAGCTGCCTTCCGCCACCACCTTCGAGGCCTCCGCGCTCATCGAGGCGAGCAGCGCATTCACGCCGGCCACGTCGAACTTCGCGAAGCGGGTGTAGAGGCTCTTCACCACTTCGTAGCCGACGGGCGCGCGAAGGAAGCCGATGGCCGAGCCCACGCCCGCGCCGCTCGGCACCAGCATGCGCTTCACGCCGATCTTCTCGGCCACGCGATAGCCGTGCACGGGCCCGCCGCCGCCGAAGGCGATGATAGCGCGGCCCTCATAGGACTTGGCGCTCTCGATGGCATGGACGCGGGCCGCATTGGCCATGTTCTCGTCCACCATCTCGACCACGCCGAGGGCCGCCATGCCCGCTTCGAGCCCGAGCCCCTTGCCGACATGCGCGACCAGCGCCGCCTCGGCGGGCGCGGGATGCAGACGGAGCGCGCCGCCCGCGAAGGCGATCGGATCGTAGCGGCCCAGCGCCAGGTTGGCGTCGGTCACGGCCGGCTTGTCGCCGCCGCGGCCATAGCAGGCCGGCCCCGGATCGGCGCCCGCCGATTCCGGGCCCACCTGGATGCGCCCCATGCTGTCGAGATGCGCGAGCGAACCGCCGCCGGCGCCGATCTCCACCATCTCGATCACGGGGATGCGCAGCGGCAGGCCTGAGCCCTTGCGGAAGCGGCCCACGCGCGCGACCTCGAAGGTGCGGCTCGCCTGGGGCGCGAAGTCGTCGATGAGGCAGACCTTGGCCGTGGTGCCGCCCATGTCGAAGCTGAGCACCTTCTCCCAGCCCAACTGGCGCGCGACATGCGCCGAGAAGATGGCGCCGCCCGCCGGGCCGCTTTCCACCAGCCGGATCGGGAAGCGCGAGGCCGTCTCGATCGTCGTCAGCCCGCCACCGGAGAGCATCAGGAAGATCGGGCAGGTCATGCCGCCGGAGCGCAGGCCCTTCTCCAGCCGCGCGAGGTAGCTGGCCATCAGCGGCTGCACATAGGCATTGGCGGCGGTGGTGCTGAAGCGCTCCCACTCGCGCATCTCGGGGCTCACCTCGGAGCTGAGCGAGATGGGCAGCTCCGGCCATTCGGCACGGATGATCTCCGCCGCACGCTTCTCATGCGCGGGGTTCACGAAGCCGTGCAGGAAGCCGATGGCGAGGCTCTCGATGCCTTCGGACTTCAGGAAGGGGATGTGCGCGCGGACGGCCGCCTCGTCGAGCGGAATCAGCACCTGGCCGGTGTTGTCCAGGCGCTCGGGCACCGGCAGGCGCCAACGGCGCGGCACCAGCGGCTGCGGCAGCTCAATGTTGAGGTCGTACTGGTCGTAGCGGCTCTCATTGCCCAGCGCGAGGACGTCGCGGAAGCCTTCGGTGGTGAGCAGCGCGGTCTTCGCGCCCTTGCGCTCGATGAGCGCATTGGTCGCGAGCGTGGTGCCATGGATCAGCAGCACGATGTCGGAGGCCTGCATGGCCGCCTTGGCCAGCACCGCCTTCACGCCTTCCAGCACGCCGAGCTCCGGCGCGTGGGGCGTGGTGAGGACCTTGGTGGTCCAGCGAGAGACCTGGTCCTCACCGGTCGTCGCCTCGATGGCGACGTCGGTGAAGGTGCCGCCGATATCGACAGCGAGTCTTGCGTTGCTCACCACCCGCGCACCACGCCGCCGTCCATGCGCAGGATGCTGCCCGTGATATAGGCGCCCTGCGGGCTGCAGAGGAACGCGGCCATCGGGCCGAACTCGGCGGGCGTGCCGTAGCGTCCGGCGGGGATGGTCTTGTTGCGGTCGGTCATGACCTCCTCGGCGGACTTGCCCTGGCGCTTTCCGGCCGCGGAGGCCAGCTCCAGGCTGCGGTCGGTGCGGATGGCGCCGGGGGCGACGATGTTGCAGGTGATCCCCTCGCCCGCCACTTCGGCGGAGAGCGTCTTCATCCAGGCCATGATGCTCGCGCGCAGCGTGTTGCTCAGCACGAGGTTGGGCAGAGGCTGCACCATGCCGCTGCTGCCCACATTGAGGATGCGTCCGAACTTCTGCGCGCGCATCGCCGGCAGCAGCCGGTTCGCGACCCGGATGGGGTTGAGCACGATTCGCGGGAACCAGGTGGTCAGCAGCTCCTCGGTCAGGTCGACCGCCGCACCCGGTGGCGGGCCGCCATGGTTCTGGACCAGGATATCCACCCCGCCCATCGCCTTCACCGCGCCGTCCGCCAGCGCGTCCATCTGCTCGCCGCTCGCCACATCGGCAGGAATGCCCACGCAGGAGGCAGCGCCCAGCGCGATCAGCTCGCGCGCCGCGACGTCCAGCGTCGCCTGGTCGCGCCCGCTGATCACCAGGGCCGCGCCCTCCGCTGCCAGCGCATCCGCGATCGAACGCCCGAGGCCCTTGGAGGCCCCCATCACCAATGCGCGCTTGCCCTTGAGACCGAGATCCATAACGCCACTACCCTCATGAGGAATTTGGCCGGACCGTGCCGCGAGAGGCCCCCTCTGGCAAGCGGGGCCATGGACGTTATGTTGCGGGTCAGTTCAGAAACGACCAGGAAATCGCCATGTCCAAGCCCGTGCTGCTCATCACCCGCAAGCTCCCCGAGGCCATCGAGGCGAAGGCCGTCCAGAATTTCGACGCGCGGCTCAATTCGAACGACGAGCCCTGGTTCCGCAGCGGCGCCGAGATCGCCAAGCGCGCCAATGAGGTGAAGGCCGAGGGCATCCTGATCGCCGCCGGCGATCCGATGAACGCCGAGACCATCGCGGCCCTGCCCGCCTCGGTGAAGGTCATCACCACCTTCAGCGTCGGCTACGACCATGTGGACGTGAAGGCCGCCAAGGCGCGCGGCATCACCATCACCAACACGCCCGACGTGCTGAGCTTCGCCACGGCCGAGACGGCCATGACCCTCATGCTCATGGCCGCGCGCCGCGCCGGCGAGGGCGAGCGCATGGTCCGCGCCGGCAAGTGGGAGGGCTGGGCGCCGACGCAGCTGATGGGCGTGACGCTGGAGAACAAGAAGCTCGGCGTTCTCGGCTTTGGCCGCATCGGGCGCGAGCTGGCGGACATGGCGCGGGGCTTCAAGATGGAGATCCACTACCGCGATGTGAACAAGCTGCCGCCGGAGCTGGAGAAGGGCGCGACCTACCACGGTAGCGACGACGAGTTCCTCGCCACCATCGACGTCATCTCCATGCACGTCCCCGGCGGCGACGCGACGCGCAAGTGGCTGAACGCGGAACGCCTGGCGAAGATGAAGAAGGGCAGCCTGGTCGTGAACTCGGGCCGTGGCGGCAGCGTGGACGACGAGGCGCTGATCGCGGCGCTCTCCTCGGGCCATATCCGCGCCGCGGGCCTGGATGTCTATGACGGCGAGCCGGTGGTGAATCCGGGCTACATGAAGCTGGAGAACGTGGCCCTGCTGCCGCATCTGGGCAGCGCCACCATCGAGGTGCGCGACGCCATGGGCCATCGCGCGCTCGACAACCTCATCGCGCTGCTGGTCGAGGGCAAGGAACCGCCGCACGCCGTGCGGTAACGCGCATTCCAGTGCGCCAGGGCTTGAGGCCCTGGCGCCGGAGGGCGACGCCCAGGCTTATCCAGCCCGTTCCTGATTTGACGCCTTCGGGGCCGGAGCCTCTCGCGGGCTTCCGCCCCGTCTCATGATCCGCGTGCGAGTGTAAACGCCGCAGCAAAATTACTCCCGACGCCCGACCGAATGCATGCCTCAGCCGTTGATCAATCAGCAAGCGCAGCTAGCGCAGGCGGCGGAAAAACTGAGGAGGACTATCTCATGCGGCTTCACATCGGCGCGCTGACCTTTGCTGCGACAATCCTCGCGGCTCCCCTGGCATTCGCCCAGACCCAGCCCGCCAATCCCACTCCACCGACCACCACGGCTCCGGCCGCGGGCGCCAATAGCTTCACCGAGAGCCAGGCCCGCAGCCGTATCGAAGCTGCCGGATTCACGAATGTGACGGATCTGCAGAAGGACGACCAAGGCGTCTGGCGCGGACGCGCCTCCCGCAATGGGACCAGTGCCGCCGTGGGCCTCGATTTCCACGGCAATGTGGTCGAGGGCTCGGCCCCCGCCACCACCCGCTGATCGCGTCCAAGCAAACATTCAAGGATAGACATCATGGCGACCAAGACCATCAGCCGTCTCTTCGACAATCATGACGATGCGCTGGCAGCCGTCCGGGAGTTGGAGGCCGGCGGCTTCTCCCACGCCGATATCGGCATCGCCGCGGGCAACGCCGACAATCGCTACGGCACGACGCCCGTCGTGGACGAAAAGGAAGCCAAGTCCGGCGCCGGGATCGGTGCCGCCGCGGGGACCCTGGTCGGTGGCGGTGCGGGCCTGGCGGCGGCCCTCGGCGCTTTGGCCATTCCGGGATTTGGGCCCATCGTCGCGGCCGGCCTTCTGGTTGCGACGCTAACGGGCGCGGGTGCGGGCGCCGTTGCCGGCGGCCTGCTCGGAAGCCTGACCGGTCTGGGAATGAGCGAGAAGGACGCCCATGTTTTTGCCGAGGGCGTTCGCCGCGGCGGCAGTCTCGTGACGGTCAAGGTCGATGATTCGCGGGAGCTCGAAGCGCGCACGATCCTCGATCGTTATACGCATGTGGATCTGGCCAAGCGGGAAGCGGAGTACCGGGCCGGCGGCTGGACCGGCTACACCGACGGTCCCGATCGTCCCATCGGACACTGAGCGGAAGTGACCGCGGGCGGCCCGGGATTTCCCGGGCCGCTTTCGGTTAAGCAGAACTTTCGAAAGCTTCGCGAACCGCTACTGCTGCCGCGCGCCCGAGCGCTGCACCACGCCCGCCCACATCGGGATATCCGCCGCCAGCCGCGTGCGCATCTCCTCCGGCCCGCCGAGCATCATGGTGAAGCCCAGCTGTTCCAGCCGCACGCGCATCTCCGGCGTGTCCGTCACCTTGCGGATCGCCGTCTGAAGGCGGTCGATGATCGGCCGCGGCGTCTGCGCGGAGACGACAATGCCGTACCAGGTCGTGCTCTCGAAGCCGGGCATGCCGCAGGCCTCGGCGATGGTGGGGATTTCCGGCAGGCTCGGCAGCCGCTGCGCCGAGGTGATCCCCAGCAGCCGCACCCGGCCCGAGCGCCAGTCGTCCAGCACCGGGCCGGACTGGTAGAAGAAGAGATCCGCATCGCCCTGATAGAGCGCCGTCATCGCGAAGGGACCGCCGCGATAGGGCACATGCACGATGTCGATATTCGCGGCCGAGGCGAATTGCGCGGCGGCGAGATGCGTGGAGGCGCCGATGCCGCTGCTGGCATAGTTCAGCCGCCCCGGCGCGGCGCGGGCGGCGGCGATCAAGGCCTGGCAGCTGTCGAATTGCGGCCGCTTCTCGGCGCTGACGACCAGCACGTTCGGCACCGCGAAAAGAGTCATGACCGGCGCGAGGTCAGTCTGGGTGTCGATGGGCATGGAGGGCAGCACGGCGCGGTTGATGGCCAGCATCGCCGAGGTCGCGGCCAGGACCGTCGTGCCGTCCGGCGCCGAACGGGCCGTCGCCTCCATGGCGATATTCCCCGAGGCGCCCGTGCGGGCCTCGACGACCGTCGGCGAGCCCAGCTCGACGGAAAGCGGCTGCTGGATCAGGCGCCAGTAGATGTCGCCCTGGGTGCCGGCGGGGAAGCCGCCCATCAGCACGATGGGGCGCCCATTGGTCAGGGAGGGTTGGGGCGGGGGAGACGGCGTCTGGGCCTGGGCGGCGGGGGCCGCCGCCATGCCGGCGATCACGGCGAGAAGAAAGCGGACCTGCATCCTTAGGAACTCCTGGGTCTGTTTGACACGACCGCGTGATTTGGCGCCCCGGCTTTGTTACACGCCGGTCAGGCGATGGACAGCCCTGGCCGGTCAGTCAGGCCGAAGTGCAGCAAGGGACGCCTCCAGCCTGTCCGGGCGAAGGCGCAGCCGCTGCCAGAGATCCGCGTCGCGGCCGTAGAAATCCGGCCGGAATTGCAGGCCGCCCTCCGCATCGGCGAAGGCCGTCTGATAGGTCACGAAGATCGGCACGGGGGTGGGCAGCGCTTGGCGCGTCGTTGCGCCCAGGGCGATCACCTCCTGGATCGCCTCGGCCGGCCGCTCCATCAGCAAAGCAGCGAATTCGACGGGATTCTGGACCCGGATGCAGCCATGGCTGATGCGTCGGTTGTCGCGGCCGAAGAGGCCCCGGTTGGGAGTGTCGTGCAGATAAACGTCGAAGCGGTTGGGCATGTCGAACATGATCAGCCCAAGCCCGGCCTCAGGGCCCGGCGCCTGCTCGATCTCGCCGTTGTCGCGCAGGACCATGTTGTTGCGCGTCAGGTAATCCGGATCGCGGTCGAGCTTCGGCAGGATCTCCGCCGAGACGATATCGCGCGGGATCACCCAGGGAGGATTGAGGATGCTCGCCTCGATCTGGGTGCGGAACTCGGGGCTCTGGCTGCGCTCGAAAGCCTCGCCGACCACGACGCGCGTTGTGAACACCGGCTGGTCGGCCCGATAGAGCACCAGGCGCTGATCGGCGACATTGACCCAGGCGCGGTCCGCCGGCAGGGGCCGTGGCAGCCAGCGTTGGCGTTCCAGGTTCACCTCGATCCGTCGCAGCAGGCTCGTAGCGGCCGCACCGCCCGCCCGCGCGCTCTGGCGCGCCCTCGGCAAGGCCTGGCGCAGGGCCCGGTAGTCCGGCGTGGCCGGGGCCAGCGCCTCGATCGCCGCCGCCGGATCGGGGCTGTCGAGCGCCGCATCGAGCACGGCCGCGACATCGACCGGCTGGGGCATCAGGGCCTCGCCGTCCTTCCGCCGCGCGGCCGGGACGGCGCCATGGGCCAGGGCATCGGCATAGGACAGCACCGCCGCCGACAGCGCGAGCTCGCGGCCCTGTGGCGATAGGGTCTCCGTCCGGCGCAGCAGCTCGGCATGAAACATGTCGGGGTCGAGCCCCTGGTCGCCGGCGCGCATGACGGCGTTCACCAGGGCATTCGCCTGGCTCTGCCGGCCCGTCCAGACCGCCTCGAAACCCCGGCGCGCGTAGAAGCTTCGCAGCGGCCCGACATCCAGGCTTTCGCCGCCGACGACCAGCCCGCCGTCGAGAAGCCCGGCGAGATCGCCCTCGGCGCGAAGCGGCGGCTCGAAGGACGCATCGGTCTGCGGATCGGCGCTGCAGGCGGCCAGGGCGCAAGCCGCCGCCAGCGTGCCGCGCCGGGACATGGCCCCCCGGGGATGGGTCATGGCGTCCACCGGGCCAAAGCCGTCATGCCCCCTGTCCCTCGCCGATTTACACAAACCACAGTTGATCCTTGCTAATGACTGCAATTGAATCCTAACCTGTCTCCGCAACGATACAATCGAGGAGTAACAGATGTCCGCTGTTTCCAAGATAGCTTTCCGTGGGCTGTTCCGTGGCATCGCAATGATGACCATCGTCGCGCCCGTGGCGCTCCTCGCAGCCTGCGCCGAGCCGCCGCCGCCGCCAGCTCCGGTCATGGTGGCCCCGCCCCCGGCTCCGGCACCGGTCTACGTTCCGCCGGCACGGGGTTAGCCTACTCCACGAGCTCGCCGCCCAGGTTTGGGCGGCGAGCTTTCTTCGACTTACTTCCTGCCCGCTGGACTATGGACTGTTCCGCATCCGATAGGCCTCGATGGCCGCGATTGCGATCTGCGCATCGATGATGTCGGCATAGCGCCGCCCCACATCCTTCAAATTCTGATCATGCGCGACCTGATCCTGGTCGCCCACGCAATCTTCCGGCACCTGCACGCGAAAGCCCAGCGAGAAGGCGTCGATGACGCTCGCCCGCACGCAGCCCGAGGTGATGCAGCCCGTCACGATCACGGTGTCCACCCGCTCGCGCGTCAGGATGGCGCCGGCGGCCGTGCCGAAGAAGATCGAGGGCGCCGTCTTGGACATCACCACATCCGGTTCCTCGGCCGCGATGCGCGGATCCAGCCGGGTGCCGGGATGACCTGCCTGCAGCTCGAAGACCGGGGCGATCTTCCAATGCGGCGCGCCCCTCGCCCCGTCGAAGGCGACGACGCAGGCGATGATGGGAATCCCGGCTGCCTTGGCCGCGCGCATCACCCGCGCCGTGTTGCCCACCGCGCGCTCGACCATGGGCGCGCCGCCCAGCGGATAGGCCGGATCGGTGAAGCCGAGCTGGAAGTCGATGACGACGAGGCCCGGCTTCTCGCCGAAGCCCATCCCCTTCGCGCCGTATCCGCGCGCCGCGTAGATGTCCTGTTCCATGAGCCCGCCCTTGCGATGTGCCGCGGCGGGACAAGCAATAACCGGGCCTCTTCACGGCCGGCACGGGGAATGGGACGCTTCCCCATCCTTGGCCTGGAGATGAGATGCCCGTGAGCGAATATGTGTCCGATCCCGGCCGGCTGCGGGACCTGTCCGCCGCCATGCGCTCCGGCGCGCTGACCTCCGAGGCGCTGGTGCGGCGCTGCCTGGACCGCATCGCCGCGGTCGACGGCAAGGTACAGGCCTGGATCCACGTGCTCGCCGACGAGGCCCTGGCCCAGGCCCGCGCGCTCGACGCCGAGAGCGTCAGGCGCGGCCCGCTGCACGGCATCCCCCTCGCGGTGAAGGATGTGATCGACGTGCGCGGCCTGCCGACGCGCGCCTTCAGCCCCTCGCGCGCGGAGGCCCTGCCCGCGACGGCCGATGCGACGGTGGTGGCCCATCTGCGGGCGGCCGGCGCCATCGTTCTGGGCAAGGTCCACACCACGGAATACGCCTATTTCTCCCCCGCCCCGCCGACCCGCAATCCCTGGGACCTGCGCCGCACGCCGGGCGGTTCCTCGGCGGGCTCGGGCGCGGCGATCGCCTCGGGGACCGTCCCGCTGGCGCTCGGCACGCAGACGGCGGGGAGCGTGAACCGGCCGGCGGCCTATACCGGCACTTGCGCCTTCAAGCCCTCGACCCTGTCGATCGGCGGCACGGGCATCGTGCCGCTGGCCCCCTCCTTCGACACGGTGGGCGCCTTCGGGGCCTCGGCGCAGGACGCGGCCCATCTCGTGGGTGGCTTCGCGGGCGCGCATCTGCGCCTGGCGGACCCCCGACCCGCCAAGCCGCGCATCCTGATGCTAGAGGATGCGCTGATCGCGCGGCTCACCCAGCCCGAGACCGCCGCGCGGATCGCCGCCTTCGCCGGCCAGCTGCGCGAAGCGGGGCTGCCGGTGAGCCGGGTGGAATCCACCGTCTCGCTGGAGGCGGTGCTGGTCACCCATCGCCGCGTGCTGCTGGCCGAGGCCGGGCGCACCCATGCGCGCCTGCCGAGGGAGCTGATCTCGCCGCGTCTGGCTGCCGATATCGAGGAGGGGCTGGCGATCCCGGAGGCGGAATACCACGCGGCCTTGCGCGAGCTCGCGCGCTTCCGCCAGGCCTTCTGGCGCGGCTGCGGACCCGATGACCTGCTGCTGCTGCCGGCCGCGCCGGACGTGGCGCCGATGGATGGGACGACGGGCGATCCGTCCTTCGTCATCCCCTTCACCGCGCTGGGCGGACCCATCGCGACGCTGCGGGCGGGACTCGGGGCGGAGAGCGGGATGCCGGTGGGCGCGCTGCTCTGCGCGGCGCCGGGGTCGGATGCCAGGCTGGCATCCTTCCTCTTCTCGGAGCTCGCGACGCGGCTGGATCTCTGAAAGCCAGGTCCAGCGCGAGTCGCGCCGAGGTCAGCGGCGCTTTTTCTTCTCGGCGATGCGCGCGTCGCGCTCGGCCTTCTGCGCGGCGAGCATCGCGGCCGTGCGGCGGCGGGCCTCCTGCGCGGCGTTGATGGCGGCCGCGACGGCGGCGGCCTTCTTCGCGGCCTCCTCGGCGGCCTTCTCGGCGGCGAGGGCGGCGGCCTTGTCCGCGGCACGCTGGGCCGCGGCGGCCTCGCGCTCACGGCGGGCCTCGCCCAGGGCCTTCTGGGCCTCCAGGCGGGCGATCACCTCGGGATCGTCGGCCGGCGGGCGGGCCTTGAATCTCTCGAGGAGCTTCTGACGCGCAGCAGCGGCGTCGGTGCGGCGTTCGTCGAACGTGTCTTTGCGGGCGGCCATGGCGCGCCTCCTAGCAAAGGTCGCGACGCCTTGGGAGAGGGGGAAATGCATGGCGTCTCTTGACGCGGAGCATGGCGCGGGACGAGTGAACGCCCATGCTACGTCTCCATGAAATCCGCCTGCCGCTCGATCACCCGCCGGAAGCGCTGCAAGCGGCGCTGACCGAGCGGCTCGGCGCTCCCGCGCTGGGCTTCACCGTCGTCCGGCGCGGCTATGACGCGCGGAACCCCCGGCGCATCATCCTGTCCTATACCCTCGACGTGGAAGTGGACGACGAGGCCGCCCTGCTGGCGCGCGGCGGGCCGGCGATGCGGCAGGCGCCGGACATGCGCTACCGATTCGTCGCCGCCGCGCCGGAGGGGCTGGAGGAGCGCCCGGTCGTGGTGGGCACCGGCCCCTGCGGGCTCTTCGCCGGGCTGATCCTGGCGCAGTCGGGCTTCCGGCCGATCATCCTTGACCGCGGCAAGCAGGTGCGTGAGCGCACCAAGGACACCTGGGACCTCTGGCGGCGCGGCATCCTGCACCCCGAGAGCAACGTCCAGTTCGGCGAGGGCGGCGCGGGCACCTTCTCCGACGGCAAGCTGCATTCGCAGATCCGCGACCCCTTCTTCTTCGGCCGCAAGGTGCTGGAGGAGTTCGTGAAGGCCGGCGCGCCGGAGGAGATCCTCTACGTCAGCAAGCCGCATATCGGCACCTTCCGCCTCGTGCAGATGGTCGAAGCCATGCGCGACACCATCGAGGGGCTGGGCGGCGAATACCGCTTCGGCCATCGCGTGGACGGGCTGGAGATCGACGAGGCGCGCCGCGTCTCAGGCGTCGTCCTGCAGACGGGCGAGCGAATCGCCACGCGGCATGTGGTTCTGGCCATCGGCCATTCCGCGCGCGACACCTTCGAGATGCTGCATGCCCAGGGCGTGGCCATGACCGCCAAGCCCTTCTCCATCGGCGTGCGCATCGAGCATCCGCAATCGCTGATCGACGCGCAGCGCTTCGGCCCCCATGCGGGCCATCCGATGCTGGGGGCCGCGGATTACCGCCTGGTGCATCACGCGAAGAACGGACGCTCGGTCTATTCCTTCTGCATGTGCCCCGGCGGGACGGTGGTGGCCGCCGCCTCCGAGGAAGGCCGCCTCGTCACCAACGGGATGAGCCAGTATTCGCGCAACGAGCGCAATGCCAATGCCGGCATCGTCGTCGGCATCACGCCCGAGGACTATCCGGGCGGGCCCCTGGCGGGCATCGCGTTCCAGCGTCACTGGGAGGAGCGCGCCTTCCTGGCCGGCGGCAGCACCTATGCCGCCCCGGCCCAGCGCGTGGGCGATTTCCTCGCAGGCCGGGCTTCCACGCATCTCGGCGAGGTCGCACCCTCCTACCGCCCGGGCGTGACGCCCACCGACCTCTCGACCTGCCTGCCCGATTTCGCGGTCGCCGCCATCCGCGAGGCCCTGCCCGCCTTCGACCGCGATATCCCCGGCTTCTCGCTGGGCGACGCGGTGATGACCGGCGTGGAGACGCGCACCTCTTCGCCCGTGCGGATCGAGCGCGGCGAGGACTGCCAGAGCCTCAGCGTGGCGGGGCTGTTCCCCGCCGGCGAGGGCGCGGGCTATGCGGGAGGAATTCTCTCGGCGGCCGTGGATGGCATCCGCGTGGCCGAGGCCGTGGCGCTGGCCATGACCGATGGCGGCCCGGTGCGCAGCAGCGGGCGGCATTCCGAGACACCTATCTACTGAGGGGAGGTTACGTGGTCCGGCGCCCGCGCGCCTCGTCGCGACGCCAGGCGCCAAGGCCCGACAGCCCGACCAGGATCTCGCGCGTGCGGCGGATCAGCGCCGCGTTCAGCGCGATCCCTGGCGGTACGCCGATCAGCGCGCCCGCCGCCACGATCGCCCCTTCCTGCACCAGCGCCGCGCCGGGCAGCAGGAAGCCTGCGCTGCGGATCACCTGGGCGAAGCTCTCGATCACCAGCGCCTCGGCGAAGGTCACCGGGAAGCCCGTGATGTTGAGGAGGAGGAACATCTCCACCGCCCCCATCATCCAGGAACCCAGATGCGACAGCGTCGAGAGCACCAGCGCCTTGCGGTCCTCGTGCAGCCGCAGGAGCGATTCCTGGAACCGGTCCAGCCAGACGGGCTCAAGCCTCGGCCAGCGCCGCGACAGCCGCTCCAGCACCCGGCGCAGCAATCCCAGGGCCCAGGGCCGCTGCAGCGCCACCAGCGCCACCGCCGTGACGGCCGCGACCCCTGCCCCGATCCAGAATCCCGTCGCCTCCGTCGCATGGCCGAGCGCCAGGAAGGTGGCCAGGCCGAGCAGCGTGAAGAGCATCTGCGACACAGCCTCGAGCGTGATCCCCAGCGTCGCCGTCCCGGCCGCGAGGTCCGCAGGCATGCCGTCGCGGATCATCAGCCGCGTCACCGCCGCCTGCCCCACCACCGCGCCCGCCGGCACCAGGGAATCGCAGGCCTCGCGATACCAGCGCAGGAGAAGGATGCGCCGGATGCGCGGCCGCTGCGGGGCCGGCAGCAGCGCCAGCCACGCAAGTCCCGTGAAGAGCAGCTGCGGCAGATGCGAGGCCAGCGAGGCCGCCAGCGCCAGGGGGAAGGCCGCGAGCACGGTGCCCAGCCCCGCCAGGTCGCGCGCGTTGAGCGCCACGATGCCGATCAGCGCCAAGCCACCCAGGATCAGCCCATTGCGCAGCCCGCGCTGCACGGGCGGCGCATTTTGAGGATCCTCGGAAATCGCGATGTCCCGGCGTGTTGTCTGGACGCCCCCTATAGAGCGTCCGGATGTTGTCAGAAATCCAGGTCCGCGTAATGCGGCGGCGGTTCCAGGCCGGTCACCCGGTCGGCCAGCAGCGTGCGGAAGGAGGGGCGCGACTTCACGCGGCTGTACCAGTCGCGCGCCGCGGCGTTCAGCGTCCAGTCGATGTCGTTCACATAATCCAGCGCCGAGAGATGCGCGGCCGCCGCGAAATCCGCGAGGCTGAGATGCGCGCCGGCCAGCCAGCACCGCCGCTCGGCCAGCCAGCCGATCACCTCCATATGCGTCTTGAGATGGGCATAGCCCGCACGGATCGCCGCGCCGTCCGGATTGCCCTGGCCGAGCTGGCGCTTCATGTGCCGCTCCCACAGCAGGTTGCGGTACACCTGCTGGCCGAAATGATTGTCGAACCAGGCGAGCAGCCGGCGGACTTCCGCGCGCTCGGCCAAGGTGCGGCCGAAGAGCGGAACATCCGGATAGGCCTCGTCCAGATATTCGCAGATGGCATAGCTCTCGCAGAGAACGAGGCCGTTCTCCTCCACCAGCACGGGCACGGTGCCGGCCGGATTCATATCCACGAATTCGGGACGCCGCTCCCACACCTTCTCGACGCGCAATTCGAAGGGAATGCGCTTTTCGGCAAGGGCGAGGCGAACCTTCCGGCAGAAAGGCGAAAGCGGCAGATGATAGAGGATACGCACGGGGGTCATATGCCATCCGCATGCGATTCCTGGAAGCCATCGGGCGGAACTCTGGCCTGAGACACACGTGACAGTTGCGTCAGTTCCATGCTCCCGCAGGCTTGTTTAGCTTCCCGTCATCGGGCGGGGAGACATGGCACGATGATGACCTTGGGCGAGATCATGGCCGCCGCACGCGACAACGAAGCGCGGTCCGGCGGCGTTTCCGAGGCGGATATCCGTCTCGGCCGGCAGGCGGGCATGCTGCCGGCGGATGTCGCGGCGATCCGCGGCTTCACGGCGAGCGCGCCGGGATTCTGCGTCGTCGTGCGCTGCCCCAAGGCCAGCGCCTATGCCTGGCAAGGATTGCTGCCGGGCAAGATCGGCGCGGTGTCGAAGAAGACCGGCGATTCGGGCGTCGTCTCGGTCCACAAGCTCCGCCGCAACGCCCAGGGCGCGCCGATGTTCCGCGACGGCGAGCCGATCATCGATGCCGCGCTCTACGTGTCGGATTACGACCTGATGGGCATCTGGCAGAAGTGGCACGGCGCCTTCCAGCGCGTGCGCGTGACGGCGCAGAACGGCGGCAAGCGCGGCGGCTACGGCAGCCAGGCCACGGAAATCCTGCAGCGGATGAACCGCACCCTAGTGACGAAGATCCAGCACGGCTGCCAGGACGATTGGGTGTCGAAGGACAATCGCGGGGTGAAATCGGACGACGCCTTCGCGGGCATCGCCGATGGAGAGGCCGAGTTCCTCGACGGGGCGGCGGCCTGCCGGGGATTCTATGCGAGCCGGGGTTTGGGGGCCTTTCCCTATCACGGCGAGAGCGGGGCCTTCGTGGGTTAGCCCAGCGCTCCTAGAGCATTATCCGGCCAGACGGAATCGTCTGGCCGGATAAAGATGCCCGTAAAAACAAATGGCTAGAGCCTGCGCAGTGAGCCCTTGCGAACGGAGAAGGCTTAGGCCTGCTTGCGCAGGGACCGCACGAAGCGCGGTCCAGCCTCGGCGAAGCCCGTGGCCCGGCAGAAGGCGTGCAGCGAGGACGCTTCGGATGCGGTCACGATCTCGATATGGCCGCAGCCCGCCATCCGCGCGGATTGCGCAGCGCTCTTGAGCAGCATCCGGCCGATACCCTGCCGGCGGTGCTCCTCGCCGACCACCAGCATCGTGATCTGCGCGACGGGCTTGGCCATGGCCAGATCCGGATACCAATGCATCACGAGAAGCCCGCTCGGCGGCCCCCACTGCACGGCGAGCAGCGCCTTGGCGGCCCCCAGACGCAGCGCGGCAAGCCGCTCCCCCAGATCGCGGGCATCGACAACCTGCCCGGCCCCGGCCAGCAAAGCGACCAGGTCCGGAGCGTCGGCCGCCGTGGCCGCGCGTATTTCCAGGCCATGGCGCAAGGTCACCGCCGAGGCCTGCCGGGGGGCGAGGCCCCCATCGGCTACTCCGCCGCCGCGGCGACCTCCGTCATCGGCTGTTCGAGGTACTTCGCGTAGTCCTTGGGCACGACATGCCAGAAGGCATCCCGCTCCGTCCCCCAATCGTTCAGGATCCGCGCCGCGTGGCGGCTCGCCGTCTCGGCGACATGCCGCTCCAGCAGCCGGCGCAGCTCGCCCTCCCAGAAGGCCGAGCCCAGCCGCTGCCACTGCAGCGATTCCGGATTGATGCGGCATTCGAAGGTCTGGTTCGGATCGTGCACGAAGGCCGCGCCCCCGGTGAAGCCGGCGCCGAAATTGTCGCCGACCTCGCCCAGGATCACCACCGTGCCGCCGGTCATGTACTCGCAGGCATTGGTGCCCACGCCCTCGACCACGGTGATCGCGCCCGAATTGCGCACCGCGAAGCGCTCGCCCGCCCGGCCCGCCGCGAAGAGCGCGCCCGACGTCGCGCCATAGAGGCAGGTGTTGCCGATGATGGAGTTCTCGTTCCACACCAGCCCCGAGGACGGCGCGGGACGCACCACGATGGTGGCGCCCGAAAGCCCCTTGCCCACATAGTCGTTACTGTCGCCATAGACCTCGAGCTTGAGGCCCTTCACGCCGAAGGCGCCCAGCGACTGCCCCGCGCTGCCGCGCAGCCGCACCGTGAGATGGCCTTCCTGCAGCCCGCTCATCCCGTATTGCCGCACGATCTTGGACGACACCTTGGTGCCGATCGCGCGATGCGTGTTGCGGATGTTGTAGGCGAGCTGGATCTTCTCGCCCCGGTCGAAGAGCGGCGCGGCGTCACGGATCATGTCCGCATCCAGCGTCTCCGGCACCTCGTTGCGGCCCGTGCCCGTCCAATAGGGCTTGTGCGGGCCGGCATCGGCCTTCACCAACAGCGGGTTGAGATCGAGGTCGTCGAGGTCGTCCGCGCCGCGGCTGACCTGCTTCAGCAGCTCGGTCCGCCCGATGATCTCCTCGATCTTGCGATAGCCGAGCGAGGCCAGGATCTCGCGCACCTCCTCCGCCACGAAGCTGAAGAGGGTGATGACCTTCTCCGGCGAGCCCGTGAATTTTTCCCGGAGTGCCTCGTCCTGCGTGCAGACCCCCACGGGGCAGGTGTTGCTGTGGCACTGGCGCACCATGATGCAGCCCATGGCCACCAGCGAGGCCGTGCCGATGCCGAATTCCTCGGCGCCGAGCATGGCCGCGATCACGATGTCGCGCCCGGTCTTGAGCCCGCCATCCGTGCGCAGCTTCACGCTGTGGCGCAGGCGGTTGAGCAGCAGCACCTGGTGCGTCTCGGTCAGCCCCATCTCCCAGGGCAGGCCGACATACTTGATCGAGCTCACTGGCGAGGCGCCCGTGCCGCCCGAGTGACCCGAGATCAGGATCGCATCGGCCTTGGCCTTGGCGACGCCCGCGGCGATCGTGCCGATGCCCGAGCGCGCGACGAGCTTCACGCAGACCGAGGCCTCGGGGTTGATCTGCTTCAGGTCGTAGATGAGCTGCGCCAGATCCTCGATCGAATAGATGTCGTGATGCGGCGGCGGCGAGATCAGCATCACGCCCGGCGTGGAGTGCCGCAGCTTCGCGATGAGCGCGGTGACCTTGAAGCCGGGCAGCTGCCCGCCCTCGCCGGGCTTCGCACCCTGGGCCACCTTGATCTCGATCTCGCGGCAGTTGTTCAGATACTCCGCGGTGACGCCGAAGCGGCCCGAGGCGATCTGCTTGATGGCCGAATTGGCGTTGTCGCCATTGGGCCGCGGCTTGGCGCGCGCGGGGTCCTCGCCGCCCTCGCCGCTGTCACTGCGCGCGCCGATGCGGTTCATCGCGATGGAGAGCGTCTCATGCGCCTCGGGGCTGAGCGCGCCGAGCGAGATGCCGGGCGCGAGCAGGCGCTTGCGGATCTCGGTGATGCTCTCGACCTCCTCGAGCGGGATCGGCTTCACATGGTCCATGCGGAAGTCGAGCAGGTCGCGCAGCGCGACGGGAGGCTGCTTGCGCACGGCCTCGCTGTAGCGCTTGAAGGTCTGGTAGCTGTCGGTGTCCACCGCCTTCTGCAGCGTGTGGATGAGCGTACCGCCGAAGGCGTGCGCCTCGCCCTTCTGGCGCAGCTTGTAGAGGCCGCCGATGGGCAGCGTCATCACATCGGTGTTGAAGGCGCGCGAATGCAGCGCAAGGATGCGCCGCGACAGACCGGCGAGGCCGATGCCGGAGATGCGCGAGGCGATGCCGGGGAAGAACTCCGCCACCAGCGCGCGGGAGAGCCCGATGGCCTCGAAGTTCATGCCGCCGCGATAGGAGGAGATGACGGAGATGCCCATCTTGGACATCACCTTCAGAAGCCCCTTGTCCACCGCCTTCTTGAAGCGGCCGATCGCCTCGGCCAGCGTCATCTCGCCGAACAGGCCATGGCGATGACGATCGGCGATCGAATGCTCTGCGAGATAGGCGTTGATCGAGGTCGCGCCCGCGCCGATCAGCACGGCGAAGTAATGCACGTCGAGGCATTCGGCGCAGCGCACGTTCAGGCTCGTGAAGGTCCGCAGCGAGGTCTTCACCAGATGCGTGTGCACGGCGGCGACGGCCAGGATCATGGGAATGTCGCAGCGGTCGCGATCGAGCGATTCATCGGTCAGGATGACGTGCTGGCAGCCGCTGCGCACGCCGTCCTCGGCCTCGCGGCGGATGCGGGCCAGGGCGCTGCGAAGGCCCGCCTCGCCCTCGGCGGCGGCGAAGGTGCAGTCCACCTCGCAGACGCTGGAGCCCATGTAGCTGCGCATCGCGGCGAACTCCGCGCTGGAGAGCACGGGGCTGTCCAGCATCAGCATGTCGCACTGGGTCGGATCCTCGTCGAGGATATTGCCGAGATTGCCGAGGCGCGTCTTCAGCGACATCACCCGCGTCTCGCGCAGGCTGTCGATCGGCGGGTTGGTGACCTGGCTGAAGCTCTGGCGGAAATAGTGGTGCAGCGCGCGGTACTGGCTGGACAGCACGGCGAGCGGCGTGTCGTCGCCCATGCTGCCGATGGCTTCCTGCGCGTCCTCCACCATCGGGTGGAGAATCGTCTCCAGCTCCTCGAGCGTGTAGCCCATGGCGAGCTGCGCGCGGCGCAGCGCCTCGCCCGTCAGCCACTCCTGCTCGACGGCGCGCGACTTCACGATGTCGTCGATCCGCGTCGTGCGCCGCACCCAGTCGCCGAAGGGCTTGCGGGCGGCCAGCGTGTCCTTGAGCTCGTCGTCGAGATACAGGCGCCCCTCGTCGAGATCGACGCCGATGCACTGACCGGGCCCGACGCGGCCCTTCGCGGTGACCGCATCCTCGGCGATCTTCACCATGCCCGTCTCCGAGCCGACGAAGAGCAGGCCTGAACGCGTCACGGTGTAGCGCAGCGGGCGAAGGCCGTTGCGATCGAGGCCCGCGACCACCCAGCGGCCATCGGTGGCGCAAAGGCCGGCCGGACCGTCCCAGGGCTCCATCACCGCGTTGCAGTAGAGGAAGAGGTCGTGATGCGCGGGCGACATGGTCGCGTTGCTGGTCAGCGATTCCGGGATCAGCATCGCCTTGGCCATGGGCGCATCGCGCCCGCCGCGCACCAGCAGCTCGAAAACGTTGTCGAGGCTCGCCGTGTCGCTGCCGCCGGCCTGGATGACGGGCTTGATCTCGTCCAGCTGCGCGTCGAGCATCGGATGGGACAGGCGCGTCTCGTGCGCCTTCATCCAGTTCACATTGCCCGAGAGCGTGTTGATCTCGCCGTTATGCGCAATCATCCGGAAGGGCTGTGCCAGGCGCCAGGTCGGGAAGGTGTTGGTGCTGTAGCGCTGGTGGAAGATCGCGAAGCGCGAGACGAAGCGCTCGTCCAGCAGGTCGGGGTAGAATTCGGTCAGCGCCTCGGCGAGGAACATGCCCTTGTAGACGATGTTCCGCGAGGAGAGCGAGCAGAGGTAGAGCTCGGGAATCTGGGCCGCGATGGCCTCCTTCTCGATCCGCCGGCGGATGACATAGAGGTCGCGCTCCATGGTCTCCGCGTCGCGCTGCTCCGGATCGTAGATCAGGATCTGCTCGATCTCGGGACGGGTCGCATTGGCCTTCTCGCCGATGCATTCGACGTTGATGGGCACCTGGCGCCAGCCATAGATGCCGTAGCCGCCGGCCAGGATCTCGGTCTCGACGATCTGGCGGCAGCGCTCCTGCGCGCCGAAATCGGTCTTGGGCAGGAAGACCTGACCGACCGCGATGCGGCCGGGCTTCACCTTGTCGCCGCCGTCGCGCACGGCCTGGGCGAAGAAGTCCTGCGGGATCTCGAGGTTGATGCCCGCGCCGTCGCCGGTCTTGCCGTCGGCGTCCACCGCGCCGCGATGCCAGACGGCCTTGAGCGCGTCGATGCCCGCCTCCACGACGGCGCGCGAGGGCTTGCCGTCCAGCGCCGCGACGAGGCCGACGCCGCAGGCGTCATGCTCGGTCGTGTCGATGCCCGCATTGTCGAGCAGCGCCTTATTGGCCTCATAGGCCTCGACGAATTGCTTGCCGCTTTCCATGTCGATCACTCCGCCGCCTGGGGGATTTCGGCCTTGGCCTTGATGTAAGCTTCGATCTGTTCGGCCGCGTCGCGCCCGTCGCGGATTCCCCAGACGACGAGCGAGGCGCCGCGCACGATGTCGCCGCCGGCGAAGACGCCGGGGAGGTCGGTCATCATGGTGCGATGGTTCACCTTCAGCGTGCCCCAGCGCGAGACGGGCAGGCCCGGCTCCTCGAAGGCCAGCGGAATGTTCTCGGGGTCAAAGCCCAGCGCCTTGATGACCAAGCTCGCGGGCGCGACGAAATGGCTGCCCTCGATGGACGCGACCTGCTGGCGGCCGGTGGCGTCGGGCAGACCCAGATGCATCTTGACGGCGCGCACGCCGGTGACGTCCTCGCCGCCGAGGAAGGCCTCGGGCGCGGAGAGCCAGAGGAAGCGCACGCCCTCCTCCTCGGCGTTGTGCACCTCGCGCATCGAGCCGGGCATATTGGCCTTGTCGCGGCGGTAGAGGCAGGTGACCGACTTCGCACCCTGGCGGACGGCGGTGCGCACGCAATCCATGGCCGTGTCGCCGCCGCCGATGACCACGACGTCGCGCTCGGCCGCGTCCAGCATGCCGGAGTCGAATTCCGGCACGGCGTCGCCCAGGCCCTTGCGGTTGGAGGCGGTGAGATAGTCCAGCGCCGGCACCACGCCGCCGAGCTCCGCGCCGGGCAGCGCGATGTCGCGGGCCTTGTAGACGCCGGTCGCGATGAAGACGGCGTCGTGCCTCTCGCGCAGCTCGGCCAGCGTCACGTCGCGGCCGATGGCGACGTTCATGTGGAAGTGGATGCCGCCCGCCTCGTACTGCTTCCAGCGGCGGAGGACGATCTCCTTCTCCAGCTTGAAGTTGGGGATGCCGTAGATCATCAGCCCGCCGACGCGGTCGTAGCGGTCATAGACATGGACCTGGAAGCCGCGGACGCGCAGGCGCTCGGCCGCGGCGAGGCCGGCGGGGCCGGCGCCGATGATACCCACGCTCTCGGGGCGCTCGCGCGTCGGGGTCGGCGGCTTCACCCAGCCCTGCTCGAAGGCGTTGTCGACGATATAGCGCTCGACGGAGCCGATGGTGACGCTCTCGAAGCCCTTCTCGATGACGCAATTGCCTTCGCAGAGCCGGTCCTGCGGGCAGACGCGGCCGCAGATCTCGGGGAAGGTGTTGGTGGCCGCGGCGACCTCATAGGCCTCTTCGAGGCGCCCCTCGGCGGTGAGCTTCAGCCAATCGGGGATGTTATTCTGCAGGGGGCAATGCACCTGGCAGAAGGGCACGCCGCACTGGCTGCACCGGCTGGCCTGAGCGGAGGCCTTTTCCGGCTCGAAGCGATCGTAGATTTCCGCAAAGTCCTCGCGACGCGTCGAAGCTGCTCGCTTTTGCGGCGTCTGCTGCTGGAGACGGACGAATTGCAACATACGCTCAGCCATTGTGCATTCCCAACTGGATGACCCACCGCAATCCATTGCGGCGCAGCACCTTTAGCGAAGCCAAAACGGCAACGCCAGAGGAAAATCTCCATTAGGACAGCATAGATGACTTAGTTGTTGCGAACATTTCGCAGATTCACATCGATCTTCACGTAGAAGCTGAATTTAAAGACCGATACGGACCTTCACATTGCCGGACGCACGCGCCGCGCCCCGCCCACCTGGAACCGCGACAGATAGGGCGGCACCAGCGCCTCTACCGCGGAGGGCGAAATGCCGAGATCGGCCAGGGTTGCCGCCCCGGAGGCGACCACATTGTCGCGCGAGAGAAGCAGCAGCTGATCGCGCGTCAGAGGCGGATTGGGCAGGAGCCCGCAAATGGCCGCCTGAATGGCGGCGAGCCCGGCGGGGATATTGACCAGCCTGCGGTTCCGCCCGGTCTCCTTCACCACGAAGGCCATCAGCTCGCGGAAGGTCCAGACCCTGGGGCCGCCCAGTTCATAGGTCTTCCCTTCGGTGGCCGGATCGGCCAACGCGGCCATGATCGCCTGCGCCACGTCGCCCACATAGACCGGCTGGAACTTCGTATCGCCGTGGATCACGGGCATGAAGGGCAGCACCATCGCCATCTGGGCGAAGCGGTTGAAGAAGCGATCACCCTCGCCGAAGACGATGGAGGGCCGCAGGATCGTCGCCCTGGGGAAGGTCGCCAGCAGCTCCGCCTCGCCCTCGGCCTTGCTGCGGGCATAGAGGCTCGGACTCGCGGCGTCGGCGCCGAGGGCCGAGATATGCACCACCCGATCCACGCCGGATGCGGCGGCAATCCGCCCGATGCGGCCCGGCGCCTGCGCCTGGATCGCGGCGAAATTGCCGTGAAGGATGCCCACCGTGTTCACCACGATGGAGGCGCCCTCGATGGCGCGGGCCACCGCCGCCTCATCCGTCACATCGGCGGCGAGGCCCGCGATCTGACCGACGCGGCCCATCGTGTGCATGCCCTGCGCGCCCATCGGATCCTTCGTGGCCACGCGCACCACGTAATCCTCGCGCGCCAGGCGCTGGACCACGTGCCGCCCAATGAAGCCCGAGCCGCCAAAAACAGTCGCCACCTTGCGCATCACGAAACTCCTCCGTCCTCGAATTCCATACGTGTGCCCGCTGCGGACGCCAAGCGTCAGAAAAGTCAGCACCCCCGGTTGACGGCCCCCGCCCCCAAGGCTAATTCCCCCTCACTTCGCCCCTACAGATTGCCCAGGTGGTGGAATGGTAGACGCGCTGGCTTCAGGTGCCAGTGACCGCAAGGTCGTGGAGGTTCGAGTCCTCTCCTGGGCACCACTGTACTGTTCATAGCGCCGAGGTCCCACAATATGGCGAAGACACTCTTCACACCTTCCGGTGCGATTCATCTTCACATCCAGGATCTTCCGCCCGATCTCAACTTCGGCCCGGTGATCGCCGTCGATACCGAGACCATGGGCCTCGATCCGCGGCGCGACCGTCTTTGCCTCGTGCAGATTTCTTCGGGCGATGGCGTGGCCCATCTCGTGCAGATTTTCCCCGGACGCGGCCCCTCGCCCAACCTCAAAGCGCTCATGGAAGATGCGGGGGTGGTGAAGCTGTTCCACTATGCCCGATTCGATGTGGCGGCACTTCAGCAGGGAATCGGCGCGACGGTGGCGCCGGTGCGCTGCACGAAGATCGCCTCCAAGCTGGTGCGGACCTATACGGACCGTCACGGGCTGAAGGATCTATGCCGCGACCTGCTGGGGGTCGACATCAGCAAGCAGCAGCAGACCAGCGACTGGGGCGCGCCGGAGCTCTCCACCGACCAATGCGCCTATGCCGCCAGCGACGTGCTGCACCTGCATGCGCTCTGGGCCCGGCTGGAGGCGCTGCTGAAGCGCGAAGGCCGGCTGGAGCTGGCGGAGGAGTGTTTCCGCTTCCTGCCCGCGCGAGGAAAGCTGGACCTGATGGGTTATTCGGATCCGGATATCTTCGCCCATTGAGACCGCGAGGGGGCACCGCCCCCTCGCGGTCCCTGGCGCCTTCCTGATCAGGCGGTGGGAGGGTCGATCCAGCCGACATGGCCGTCCAGCCGGCGATAGACCACGTTGATCGCGCCGCTTCCGCTGTTGCGGAACACCACGACGGTGCTCCCCGACAGATCCAGCCGCATGGTCGCCTCGCCCACCGTCAGCTGATGCAGCTCGCCCAGCGGCTCCGCCACCACGGCCGGATGCTCGGCGCCGTTCACCTCGGGCGCGTCGTCGCCCTCCTCCTCCATCGGCAGCACGTATTCGCGCAGCACCTCGCCCTCGCGGATCGGCGCGAGGCTGCGCGCGTGTTCATTCACCCTGCGGCGGTATCGCCGGAGTCGTTTGCCGACATGCTCCGCCGCGACGTCGAAGGCGCGCATCGCATCCGTCCCCTGGCCCTCGCCGCGCATGGTGAGGCCGCGTCCGGCATGCAGATTGATGTCACAGGCGAAGTGTCCGTCCTTGCCGCCCTTGGCGTCCTTGCGGAAAGTGACCCTCGCTTCGAGCGCATGGTCGAAGTACTTCCCGGTGATGGTGCCAAGGCCGGTTTCAACGTGGGACCGCAGGGCATCGCTGGTGGCGAGCTGCTTGCCGGCGACAGTGATTTGCATCTGGTCTTTCCCTTTCGAGAGGCCGTCTCCATCCGTCGGAGACTCGGGTCGTTCAGGCGAGTCCGTATCAGCGAAACCGACCAACCCATTGATTCAACCGCCATCAACAGCATCGGCTGCCTGCACTGTCCGAAAAATCCCGGGAGTTCCGACATTGGTCACGGCGTCCCTTGGCCAGCCGCCAGCCGGCCGCGGGGAGATGCCCTTCAGGCCGTGACAGCCTTATCGCGCTTGCGCTGCACCGAGGACGGGATGCGCATCGCTTCCCGATATTTGGCCACCGTCCGCCGGGCGATGTCCACACCTTCTTCACGCAATCGCAAGACGATCGCGTCGTCCGAAAGGACCGAATCGGCGGTCTCGGCCTGCACCATCCCGCGGATCCGGTGGCGAACGGCCTCAGCGCTGACGCTCTCGCCGCCGGCGGTGCCCTGGATGGCCGTGGTGAAGAAGTATTTCAGCTCCAGCATGCCGCGCGGCGTGGCCATGTACTTGTTCGCGGTGACGCGGCTGACGGTGCTCTCGTGCATCTCCACCGCCTCGGCGACGTCGCGCAGGATAAGCGGGCGCAGGAAGGCGACGCCGTGGCGGAAAAAACCGTCCTGCCGACGCACGATTTCCGACGCCACCTTCAGGATGGTGTTGGCCCGCTGCTCCAGGCTCTTCACCAGCCAGTTGGCGCTTTGCAGCTGCTCGGCGAGGAAGCTCTTCTGCTCGCGATCGCGCAGGCTGACGACGGCGCGCGCGGCAAAGCCGCGATTGACCAGCACGCGCGGCAGCGTGTCGGGATTGAGCTCCAGCACCCAATTGCCGTCGGGCGTGGGCCGCATGAGCACGTCGGGCTGAATCGCGGTGAGCGGCGGCTCGTCCCCGCCCGCGCCGGGCTTGGGGTCAAGCCGCTTCAGCTCGGCGATCATCTCCGTCAGATCCTCGTGATCGACGCCGCAGACCTCCATGAGGCCGCGATAGTCCCGCCGGCCCAGCATCGGCAGATGGTCGAGCAGTCGTTCCATGAAGGGGTCGCAGCGGCCCGCCTCCTGGAGCTGGACGGCCAGGCACTCGCGCAGATCCGCGCAGAACATGCCGGTCGGCTCGAAGCGCTGCATGGCGCGGCGCACGGCCTCAACGACGTCGACCTCGCAGCCGAGCCTCTCGGCGAGCGCGCGCGCGTCCAGCGTGAGCCGGCCCGAGGGCTCCAGCATGGCCAGCAGCGCCGAGCCGATCAGCCGGTCGCGCGCATCGTCGAAATTGAGGCGGATCTGCTCGGCCAGGCGTTCGCGCAGGCTGGGCCCCTGCCCCGCCATCTCGTCGATGCCGCTGAGGTCGTCGCTGAAATCGGCGCGCCCGCCCGCGCCCATGCTGGGCGTATAGGCCTCGCCCTCATCGACCACATTGGAATAATCGACGTCGAGGGCCGAGGAATCGCCAACCGCCATGGTCCCGGCCGCGACGGCGGAGGCCGCGTCCTGCAGGGGTGCGGCCGGTTCGGCGACGACGGTGCGAGTCTCGTCGCGCTCCAGGAGCGGATTGCGCTCCAGCTCCTCCTCGACGAAGGCGATGACCTCCATGTTGGAGGACTGCAACAGCTTGATCGCCTGCCGCAGCTGCGGCGTCATCACCAGCGATTGCGATTGCCGCAGGTCGAGGCGAGGACCGATGGCCATGCTAGCCGTCCAGGATGGCGCGAGACGATGAACGAAGGGTGGGGGCCGCTCCGCGCATCATTGCCGTCAAAGGCTGAACTTCTCGCCGAGATAGACGCGGCGCACGCCCTCATGCGCCACGATCTCGTGCGGCAGGCCCTCCATCAGCACCTGGCCGTCGTGCATGATATAGGCCCGGTCGATGATCTCCAGCGTCTCGCGGACATTGTGATCCGTGATGAGCACGCCGATGCCGCGATTCTTCAGATGCTTCACGAGATCGCGGATCTCGGAGACGGCGATGGGATCGATGCCGGCCAGCGGCTCGTCCAGCAGGATATAGGAGGGGTGCGTCGCCAGAGCGCGCGCGATCTCGCAGCGCCGCCGCTCGCCGCCTGAGAGCGCCAGCGCGGGCGCGCGGCGCAGATGGGCGATGCCGAATTCCGCCAGCAGGCTGTCGAGCATCTGCTCGCGCCGGTCGCGCTTGGGCTCCACCACCTCGAGCGCGGCACGGATATTCTCCTCCACCGAAAGGCCCCGGAAGATCGAGGCTTCCTGCGGCAGATAGCCCAGGCCGAGGCGCGCGCGGCGGTACATGGGCAGGCGCGTGACGTCCGAGCCGTCCATCGTGACCGTGCCCTCGTCGGGCTGCACGAGGCCGGTGATCATGTAGAAAGTCGTGGTCTTGCCCGCGCCGTTGGGCCCGAGCAGACCCACCGCCTCGCCCCGCTTCAGCGAGATCGAGACGTTCCGCACCACCGGCCGCTTCTTGTAGCGCTTGCCCAGGCCCGTCGCGACGAGCCCGCCCGTGCCATCGAGCGCCGTGAGCTCCGGCTTGAAGCCGATCACCGTGGGGCCCGGCTTGTTCAACGCGGCAATCCTTGGTTCTGCCCGGCGGGCCGGGTGGGGCGCGGCGCGGCCGCTCCGGGCGCGGTCGGCGCCGGCGCATTGGTGCGCGGCGCGGTCGGGTCGCCCTGCGGCCCCTGCGAGCCGGGGACGATCAGCCCCTGCACGCGCTGGCCGGGCTGGGAGATGATGCGCGACACGCCGGTGTTCATGTTCACCAGCGCCTCGCGCCCGTTCACATGGTTGTCGCCGCGCGTGATGCGGACATTGCCGAGCACGCGGGCGAGGCCGGTGGCGGCCGAATAGACGCCGCGCTCGCCGCGCACGACCTCGGTCTCGGTGCGGATCTCGACATTGCCGAAGAGCTCCACGCGATCGATGCGCCCCTGCCCCGGCGGCGGGCCCTGCGTGCCCTCGGTGCCGGGCCGCGCCTGGGTCGGCGTACGGACGGAGACGGGCTGGCCGGGCTGCGCGGCCGCTGCCGTCGGCGCGGTGCCGGGCGCGGGATCCTCGAGCATATAGGCCACCAGCGTATCGGCCGTGATGCGCCGGCCGTCCTGGGTGGTGACCACCGCCGAGCCGCGGCCCACGGCCATGCGCCGCTGGCTCCAATATTCCAGGCTGTCGCGCGCGGTGATGACCTGCTGGGGCGTGGTGTAGCTGACGTTCCGCCCGGTCAGCACGAGCACCGCCTGGTCCATGTCATAGACGGCGCGGTCACCCACGGCGACGTCGGTCGCGGTCGAGATGCGGACGTTCTGCTCCGCCTCCATGCGCCAGATCTCGCTCCCGCCGGAGAGCGGGCTCTCGCCGGGCTGGGCGGGCTGCTGCGTCGGCGCGGGCGCGCCCGCCCGGGGACGGTAGCGCGCGAGCAGGCGTGCCGCGTCCACCGTCGTGCCGTCGCGCACCGCGCGCGCATTGCCGCGCGCGATCACGACCTGATCGTTCTGCCGCCACTCGATGCCGTCATCGGCCGTGATGTCCGTGGGGCCACCCTGGGACATGTCGATGCCCTGGGCGGCGGCCCATCCCGGAACCAGCAGCAGCACGGCGAGCCAGGACCTCATCGCTGACGTCCCTCCAGCACGGCATGGGCCTTGCCCGTGAAGATCATCACCGCCCCCCGATCGCGCAGCTGGAAGCCCTCGGATTCGATGGTCCCGAAGGAACCCTGGGCCTGGGTCGGGCGGTCGCCATCGGCGCTGCCCTGGTCGATCTGCACCGCGGCCGCCTCGGTGCGGAACAGCATGCCGTTGTCATGGAAGATGCGCACGTCGCCATCGAGGTCCAGATGCTGCGCGGGCTTGTCGTAGCGGCCGTTATTGGCCTCGATATAAACCCAGGCGCCGTCGTTCAGAAGAATATCGGCGCGCGGCTGGTCGAGAAGCATGACCTCCTCCTGGCCGACCTGGCGGCCGATGCGCGCGGTGATGGTATAGGGCCGCCCCAGCTCGTCGATGCCCTGGAAGCGCGGCGCGACCAACTGCAGCGCCTCGGGCACCAAGGCGGGGCCGCGGCGGAAGGACAGCCGCCCGTCCCGCCCCTCGAGCTCCGGCCAGAGCAGCAGCAGCGCGAGCAGCCCGGCCGCCCCCAATGGCAGCAGGAATTTCATCGCCTGCACGAAGCGGTGGCGGCGATGGATGGAGCTCGCGCTCGGCACTTCGCGCGCGCGCGAAGGCATGAGCACGCGGCGGCGGTCGTGCAAAGGCGCGGCGAAATCGGCGCGGTGCACCTTCTCGCTCATCTAGGCGGCATCCATCTAAGCGACCCCGAGCCTCAGCAGGTCGTGGATATGCAGCATGCCGACCGGCCGCCGCGCCTCGTCCACCACGAAGAGCGCGGTGATGGCACCCTCGTTCATGATCCGCAGCGCCTCGGCGACCATGACCTCCGGGCGGATGGTGCGCGGCTTGGTGGTCATGACTTCACTGACCGGGCGGGAGAGCAGGCCGTCGCCGAGGCCCGAGCGCAAAGCGCGCCGCAGGTCGCCGTCGGTGATCACGCCGATCAGCCGGCCATCGTCGCTGGCGATGCCGAGGCAGCCGAAATGCTTGGCCGTCATGGCCACCAGACCCTCGGCCATGGAGAGGTCGGCGGGCGCCAGGGGCACCTCCGCCGAGCCGTGCATGACGTCGGAGACGCGCCGTAGCCGCGCGCCGAGCTTGCCGCCCGGATGGAAGACGCGGAAATCCTCGGCCCCGAAGCCGCGCCGCTCCAGCAGCGCCACGGCCAGGGCGTCGCCCATGGCCATCTGCATGGTGGTCGAGGTCGTGGGGGCGAGGCCGTTGGGGCAGCCCTCCTCGGCCGCAGGCAGCACCAGCGCGATGTCGGAGTCGCCGCCGATCGTGCTGTCGGGACGCCCGACGATCGCGACCAGCGGAATGCCGAAGCGCCGCGTATGGGCCACGAGGTCGCCGAGTTCGGTGGTCTCGCCGGAATTGGAGATGGCTAGCACCACATCGCCGCGGACGATCATGCCGAGGTCGCCATGGCTCGCCTCGCCCGGATGGACGAATTGCGCCGGCGTGCCGGTGGAGGCCATGGTCGCGGCGATCTTGCGCCCGACATGGCCCGACTTGCCCATGCCCGAGACGACGACGCGCCCGGTCGCGCCCGCGAGCATGGCCACGGCGCGATCGAAGCCTTCGTCGAGCCCGGCCGACATCGCGGCCAAAGCCTGCGCTTCGAGGTTCAGGACCCGCCGGGCGGTTTCCAGGCAGGAAGGAAGGAGAGATTGATCCACACGACTTCTATGGGGGGCCGACCGGGAGGGGTCAAGGCAAGGATCGTGCCAAAGGGTTACCGAAGCCTTTACTCGCCGAAAGGCCAGGGAAAATCAGACTTTCTCCGCGACCCTGATGGCCACCTTGCAACCGGCCTTGATGACGGCCGAGAGTAGCCGATAGGCCGGCGTCAGCTCGGCCTCATTGGCGATTCCGATGTCGCGGTGCTCCAGTTCCTCGGCGCGGAAACGGGCGATATCGGCTTTCAGCGCCGCCTCGTCCTCGCCCAGGGTCGCCTCCTGCTCCTGGTAATGCTCGTCGATCGCTTCCTCGACCGCGACGGTGCAGGCCATGGCGGCGCGATAGCCCATGGCCGCCGTCGCCGCCCCCAGGGCGAAGCCGGCGACGTGCCACAGCGGCAGCAGCGCGGTGGGGCGGACGCGGCGCTGGGCGATGAGGCGGGAGAAGGCGTCGAGATGCACCTGCTCCTGCTCCTGCATATGCTCGATAATCGGGCCGTGGCGGGTGTTGCGCAGGATGGCGAGCTGGCCCTGGTAGATGCGCTTGGCGCCATACTCGCCCGCATGGTCCACCCGGATCACCTCTTCGAGGTAGCGGCGGGGCGTGGTCATGCGCGGGGCTCCTTGCGGGCGAAATTCCAGGCGAGGACGGCGACGAACAGGCCATAGAGGGCGTTCATTCCCGCCATGGAGAGGGGCAGGCCGGGGATGAGGAAGACGGGCAGGTCGCAGGGCTTGGTGGGCGCGGCCGCCATGGAGCGCAGCATGTCGTCCACCGAGAGCGCCCCGCCGGAGGTCGCCACCTGGCAGCCGGCCAGCGGCGAGGGCCACCAGCTCCATTCGACACCGAGATGGAAGACGCCGACGGCGGCGGAGCAAAGGGCGGCGAGGCCCGCCAGGCGGAGCATCGTCCGCCGCGCGATCACCAGGGAGAGAGCGGCAAAGCCGACCGCGACCCAATAGGGCCAGCGCTGCCAGAGGCAGAGCTCGCAGGGGGCGAGGCCGAACCAGCCCTCCGATCCGCGGGCAAAGAGCGGAGCCGCCAGCGAGAGGACGAGGATCAGGAGGGAGCCTTGCATGGACCACTTGTCCCGCTTCGCGGCCCTCTTCGCAACGGGGGGCGGGTTCACGCCGTGGCGGGAATGCGCTGGCGCGTGCGAGCGGGCAAAAAAAATGGCGACCCATTGCTGGGTCGCCAAGTTTAGGGAGGAAACGTCCAAGAAAGCAGGCAAGGACCTAAGTCCCTGCCGCCGAAGACAGATATAGGTCAGAGATCGCTCGCATGCAAGCAATATTTTGCATTGCAGCATTCCGTGAATGCAGGGCTCGCGGGGCAAGCTCTTTTGGCATGCGGCTTGCGCAGAGCCCACCATGCGCATCGCCCTTCCCCTTCTGGTCCTCCTCGCCGCGCTCAACCCTGAGACAGGCCGCGCCCAAGCCTCTGCCGGCCCCGATCCGACCCTCCAATGCCGTGCCGCCATCGCCCAGGCCGAGCGCGGGGCCGGCATCCCCGCCGGCCTGCTCCAGGCCATGGGTCGGGTGGAATCGGGGCGCCGCAACCCCGAGACCGGCGTGGCCGGCCCCTGGCCCTGGACCCTGAACGCCGAGGGGCGCGGCCAATTCTTCCCCACGAGGGAGGCAGCGATTGCCGCCGTGCGGGAATTGCAGGGCCGCGGCGTGCGGGTCATCGACGTCGGCTGCATGCAGGTGAACCTGCATTTCCACCCCCGCGCCTTCGCGAATCTGGAAGAAGCCTTCGACCCTGCCGCCAATGCCCGCTACGCCGCGCGCTTCCTCGGCGAGCTGCAGGCCGCGCGCGGGGACTGGATGGTCGCCGCCGGCCATTACCACTCCCAGACGCCCGATCTGGCCCAGGCCTATCGCGCCCGCGTCCAGGCCGCGCTTCCCGCCGAGCAGGCGCGGGCCGGACAGGACCTGGCCCTGCGCCCCAGCCCGCCAATGGCACTCTCGCTCTCCAATCGGGCCGAGCGGGCGGCGGTGCTGCCGCCTGCCGCCCTCGGGACGCCCGGCCGAGGGCGGGGCCTCGACGCCTATCGTGCCGCGCCGATTCCCCTGACCGGGCGGCAATTCGCCCTCATCCCCAACGCCCTGATCAGGCGGTGAAGTCGATCGCGCCCCGGGCGGCGGCGATTCCCGTCGCGAAACAGGCCTGGAGGAGATAGCCGCCGGTCGGCGCCTCCCAGTCCAGCATCTCGCCGGCGAGGAAGGTGCCGGGATGGGCGCGCAGCATGAAGCGCTCGTCCAGCGCCGCGAATCCCACGCCGCCGGCCGAGGAGATCGCGCGCTCCAGACCCTGCGCGCCGGTCAGCCGCACCGGCAGGGCCTTGATGAGCGCGGGCAGCTCCGTCGTATCGCCGGAATGGCGCGCCTCCTGCACCAACCCGATGGCGACGGGCGAAAGCCCGGCCTTGCGCAGTAGGTTGGACAGCGAGAGGCCGCGCCCCGCGAGCTTGCCGGCCAGGGTCGCCGCATCGAGGTCGGGCCGCAGGTCGATGTGCAGCGTCGCCGCACCATCGCGGGCCAGCGCCTCGCGCAGCGGCGCGGAGAGGGCATAGACCGCGCCGCCCTCGAGGCCCTCGGCGGTGACCATGGCCTCGCCGCGCAGGCTCCGGCCTTCGAAGGACAAGGCGATGCGCTTGAGGGGCTGGCCCGCGAAACGCTCGCGGAACAAAGGCGACCAGCCCACGCGGAAGCCCATATTGGCGGGGCGGAAGGGCGTGACGCCCTCCAGCAGGGGCGTCCAGGCGCCATCCGAGCCCAGGCGCGGCCAGGAGGCACCGCCCAGAGCGAGGATCGTGGCGTCGGCGGCGAAGGTCGATTCGCCCTCGGGGGTGTCGAAACGCAGGGCGCCCTGGGCGTCCCAGCCCAGCCAGCGATAGCGCGCGCGCAGGCTCACGCCCGATCCGCCCAGCCGCGACAGCCAGGCGCGCAGCAGCGGCGAGGCCTTCATGGCCTTGGGAAAGACGCGGCCGCTGCTGCCGGTGAAGGTCTCCTGGCCCAGGGCCTCGGCCCAGGCGGTCAGGGCTTCGGGCGGAAAGGCCCGGATGGCGGGCTCCAGCGCCGCGCGGGCCGGGCCGTAGCGGTCGAGCAGATGGTCCAGCGGCTCGGAATGGGTGAGGTTCAGCCCGCCCCGCCCCGCGATCAGCAGCTTGCGCGCGGGCGAAGGCATGCGGTCGAAGACCGTGACGGAGCGGCTGGACTGGGCGAGGATTTCGGCGGCGATGAGCCCTGCGGGGCCCGCGCCGATGACAGCGATATTCTTCATGCGCGCCTTATAGGCGCGGTTAGCGCGATGCCGCGAAGCCCCGGCCCGGCACCGCGGCGAGAAGTGACCGGGTATACGGGTGCTCGGGATGCTCGAAGACCCGGCCGATCGGCCCGCTCTCCACCACCTCGCCGTCCTTCATCACCGCCACCAGGTCGCAGACCTGCACGGCCACGCGCAGGTCATGGGTGATGAGGATGATGGATAGGCCGAGCCGCTCGCGCAGCTCCGCCAGCAGCCGCAGCACCTGGGCCTGGACCGAGACGTCGAGCGCCGAGACGGGCTCGTCCGCCACCAGCACCTCCGGCTCCAAAGCGAGCGCGCGGGCGATGCCGATGCGCTGGCGCTGGCCGCCCGAGAACTCGTGCGGGTAGCGGTCCGTCGCCGCCGGATCGAGGCCGACCAGGGCGAAGAGTTTCTTCGCGCGCGCCATGGCTTCCTCGCGCGGGGTTCCGTGGATGATGGGGCCCTGGGCCACCAGTTCGCCCACGCGGCGGCGGGGATTGAGCGAGGCATAGGGGTCCTGGAAGACCATCTGCATGCGCTTGGCGCTCGCCCGGTGCTCAGCGGGCGATTGGGTGGCGAGGTCGGTGCCATCGAGGCGGATCGCGCCCGTATCGGGCTTGATGAGGCGCATCACGCAACGCGCGAGCGTGGACTTTCCCGAGCCGGACTCGCCCACGATGCCCAGCGTGCCGCCACGCGGCAGGGTCAGCGAGACGTCGCGCACCGCGTGGGTCACGCGCTTGTTGCGGCCGAGGAAGCCGCCGGTGCGATAGGTCTTGGAGATTCCCTCCAGCCTCAGGATCGCCTCGTCGGAGAAGGCGCGCGGCGGGGGAGCCTTCAGCGGCGGAACGGCGGCGATCAGCGCCTGGGTATAGGGGTGCCGCGGCTGGTTGAGGACAGTGGCCGCCACGCCCTCCTCCACCACCACGCCATGCTGCATGACGGCCACGCGATCGGCGATCTCCGCCACCACGCCGAAGTCATGGGTGATGAAGAGCACCGCCGTGCCCAGCCGGCGCTGCAGGTCGCGGATGAGGGAGAGGATCTGCGCCTGGGTCGTGACGTCGAGCGCGGTGGTCGGCTCGTCGGCGATGAGCACGCGCGGGCTCAGCGCGAGGGCCATCGCGATCATCGCCCGCTGCCGCTGCCCGCCGGAGAGCTCATGCGGATAGGCCCGCATGGCGAGCCTGGGGTCGGGGATGCGGACGTCCTCCAGCAGCGACAGGGTCCGCGCCTGGATCTCGGCCGAGGAGAGTTTCGTGTGGATGCGGAACATCTCGCCGATCTGGTCGCCCACGACGCGCAGCGGGTTCAGCGCCGTCATGGGCTCCTGGAAGATCATGGCGATGCCCGCGCCACGGATGTCGCGCATCTGGACCTCGGTGGCCGCCGCGAGATCCTGGCCCTCGAAGAGGATGCGGCCGCCGTCCAGCGTCACGTTGTCGGGCAGCAGGCGCAGGATGGCGCTGGCCGTCATCGACTTGCCGGAGCCGGATTCACCCACGACGCACAGGATCTCGCCGGCATGCAGGTCCAGCGAGACGCGGGACAGCGCATGCGCCCGGTCGGCGCCCTTGGGCAGCGCGACACTCAGATCCTGGATGGAGAGGATCGCGCTCAACGTCCGCGCAGCCTAGGGTTGAGGGCGTCGTTCAGCCCCTGCCCCACCAGCGAGACCGCCAGCACCGTCACCAAAATCGCCACGCCCGGGATGGCCGAGACGTACCATTGCACCCGCAGCACATCGCGCCCCAGGCCGATCAGATTGCCCCAGGAGGCGACGTTGGGGTCCGACAGGCGCAGGAAGGCGAGCGCGGATTCCAGCAGGATCGCCACCGCCATCACCACGCTCGCATAGACGATGACCGGCGGGAGCGCGTTGGGCAGGATCTCGCGGAAGATGATCTGGGCGTCGCGCATGCCCAGCGTCCGGCAGGCCTCGACGAACTCGCGCGAGCGCAGCGACAGGAACTCCGCCCGCGTAAGTCGCGCGGGTGCGGGCCAGGAGACGAGGCCGATGGCCACCACCACCGTCGTCAGCTCCGAACCGAAGACCGAGACCAGGACCAGCAGCAGCAGGAAGTTCGGGAGCGTCTGGAAGGCCTCGGTCACGCGCATCAGCACGTCGTCGACGATGCCGCCGTAATATCCCGCCAGCGCGCCGATCACGATGCCGATCACGACCGCGATGGAGGTCGCCACCAGCCCGATCAGCAGGGTGATGCGCGCGCCATGAAAGATCTGCGCGGCGATGTCTCGGCCGGAATTGTCCGTGCCGAGCCAGAAGCGCGGATTGGCGCCGGGCCATTGCAGCGGGCGACCGGCCAGGGAAAGCGGGTCGCGCGGGAAAAGCCAGTCGGCCGAGGCGGCCATGAAGATCACCGCCAGCAGCAGCACCAGCCCCACCACCGCCGCCGGGCTGCGCGCGTAATCGGCCAGGAAGCGCCTCAACCGCCGGTCTCCTTGGCGATGCGCGGGTCGAGCCGGGCGTAAAGCAGATCGACCAGGAAGTTCACCGCGATTACCAGCACGGCCGAGATGAAGACGATGCCCAGCAGCGTGTTGAGGTCGCGCTGCACCACGGCCTCATAGGCCAGCCGCCCGAGACCGGGCAGCGAGAAGACGCTCTCCACCACCACCGAGCCGCCGAGCATGGTGCCGGCCTGGATGCCGATCAGCGTCACCATGGGCAGCATGGCGTTGCGCAGCACATGGCGGGTGATGACGCGCGTCTCGTCCAGGCCCTTGGCGCGGGCGGTGCGCACGAAGTCGAGCGTCAGCACCTCCAGCATCGAGGCGCGCATGATGCGCAGATAGATGGCGAGGAAGATCAGCCCCAGCGTCAGCGTCGGCAGCACGAAATGCGCGGCGACGTCGAGGACATGGGCCAGGCCGGTCAGCCCCTCGCCAATGCTCTCCATTCCGCCCGCCGGCAGCCATTGCAGGTGCACGGAGAAGAGAACGATCGCCATCAGCCCGAACCAGAAGGAGGGCGTGGCGTAGAAGACGAGGCCGAGGGTGGAGATGATCGTGTCCTGCCAGCCATTCACCCGCCGCGCCGCAATCACGCCCAGCAGCAGGCCGAAGAAGAAGGCAAAGGAGAGCGAGGCGCACATCAGCGTCAGCGTGGCCGGCAGGCGCTCGAAGATCACGGTCGCCACGGGCTTGCCGTAGATGGAGGAGAAGCCGAGGTCGAACTGCACGAGGCGCCAGAGGTAGTTCAGCAGCCGGGCGGGCACCGAGAGATCGAGGCCGTAGAAGGCGCGCAGCTCCGCCATGAGCTGGGCGTCGCCGCCCCCGCCCATCTGCGCCATCAGCGCGTCCACCGTGTCGCCCGGAGCCAGCTGGAGAAGCAGGAACATCCCGACCAGGATGATCAGCAGCGACGGGAGCGAGGCGGCGAGGCGGCGGCCCGCCAAAGCGAGGATCATGGGCGGGCCCGGGGCCGGCGCGCTCCGTCGATGATCACGGCGCGATCCACAGGTCATGCCAGCTGGACGAGCCCCAGCGCGGCATATTCCCATGGTTCCGCAGCTTGCGGCTGAAGGCGCTCAGGAAGAGCTGCTCCATCGGGTTCCACAGCAGCTGCTCGCTGTTCCCGCGCCGCACAAAATCGGCATAGAGCGACTTGCGCTTCACCGGATCGAGCTCGGTGGCCGCCGCGTCGATGATGCCGTCGATCTGCGTGTCCTCGAAGCCGAACTGGTTCGTCCACGGGGCCCCGCGCGGCGAGCCCGTGCGATACCACACCGTGGTCGAGACGGCGGGGTCGTTGCGGTACTGGTGCCAACCGGTCGCGAGGTCGAAATTCCAGTCGTTGTAGACGGTGCGCAGGAAGCCGGCCGCATCCGTGCGCACGATCTCGACGCGGATGCCCACCTCCTGCAGCGACTGCTGGATGAAGGTGGAGAAGAGCCCGATATCCTCGCCCCAGGGCGCGGGGTTGAGCCGCAGCGTGAAGCGCACGCCGCCCGCGCCGGGGCGATGCCCGGCCTCGGTCAGCAGGCGCATCGCCAGCGCCTTGTCATAGGGATACTGCGGCATCGGCGAGGTCGGATAGAAATCCGTCGAGACGGTCGGGATCGGCCCCGTGCCGGGCTTGGCGTAGTTCTCGTTGAGGAAGTTCTCGATGAAGAACGGAACGTTGATCGCATGCGCCAGTGCCTTGCGCACGCGGATGTCGGCCAGGATCGGGTTGCGGAAGTTGAACTCCAGCGTGTTGGTGCGCGGATTGCCCTCGTTGCCGCGGGTCGTCACCTCGAAGCGCGGATCGCGCCCGAGCCGCGCCAGATCCGCCAGGGCCAGCGAGGAGAAGGGGCTGTAGAGGATCTGCCCCGCCTCCATCTGCGCCGCGGCGGCCGAGCGGTCGCTGATCACGCGCCAGACCACGCGGTCGAGATAGGGCAGGTTCGGGCGCCAGTAGTTCGGGTTGCGGTCGGCGATGATGAACTGGCCGCGCTCGTATTGGACGAACTTGAACGGCCCGGTGCCGATGGGCGCGGTATTTGCCGGGTTCTGCCGGATATCCGTGCCCTCATAGATATGCTTGGGCGAGACGTAGCCGAGATCCGGCAGGGCCCGCAGCAGCAGCCCCAGCGGCATCGGACGGCCATATTTGAACACGGCCGTGTGCGCATCCGGCGTTTCGACCGCCTCCAGGAAGAGCTGCACCGCCGTGCCGTAGTTGAGGATCTTCTTCCACATCTCCATCGCGGTGAACTGTACGTCCGCCGAGGTGAAGGGCCGCCCGTCATGCCAGGTCACGCCCTGGCGGAGCTTGAAGGTGATGGTCTTGCCGTCGGCCGAGGATTCCCAGGATTCCGCGAGGCAGGCCGTGGGATTGCCGCTGGCGTCGAGATCGACCAGCGGCTCCTGGATCTTGCCGCCGACGATATAGACGCCCGTCGAGGCCTGGAGGCTGGGATTGAGGATGCGCTGCTCGGTCGCGAAATGCACCGTCATGATGCCGCCGCGGCGCGGGGTTTCCTGCGCGAAGGCGGAGCCCGGCGAATTCACGCTGGCGGCGATGGCGGCGATGGCGGCGGAGGTCGCGAGCGCGGTGCGGCGGGTCAGTTCCATGAACTTATCCTCATTTTGCGGCGCAGCATGACGGCCACGCGCCGATCGCGTCAATCTTATCCCGCGACGACGAAGCGCAGCAGCACGCCCGTCGCGCGCGCGGCCGGAACGCCGACCGTCGCGCCCGGCGCGGTGCCCAGCGCCTTGGCCGCGCCGGCCAGATCGCGCGTGGCCAGAACCAGGGCGGCCGCGCCCTCCTCCGGCAGCCCGTCGAGCGAAACGCCGGGATGGCGCGCGGCCAGCAGCGCTCGATCGAGGAAGACGATCTCGGCACGGCCCGCGCCGGTCGGCACGACATAGGCGCCATCGGCCGCGCGGGAGACGGCGGCGTCGATGAGACCGGCCAGCTGCTCGGCCGCCGCCTTGGGATCCTTCGCCAGCGCCTCGACGCGCAGGATGCCCACCGCGCCATTGGCGTGCGCCTGGAGCTCAGGGATCCACACCGTCTCGCGCGTCAGATGCTGGCAGGCGAAGATGCGCATGCCGCCGGGCCGCAACGCCACGGGCCAGTGGAAGACCTGGAATCGCGCCTCGGAGGTCGAGCCGTCGGGCATGGGCACGGGGCGGCCGAAGGCGATGGGGCCGGTGGCCGCCACGCCGCGCGCCTGGATCTCGGCCACGCCGGCCGCCGCGTCGTCCGTGGTGAAGGCCGCCCGCTCGATGCCCTCGTGCGAGGCGAGCCAGTCGCGCACCGGCTGGTTGTGCGGCGTGGGCGTGATGATGCCCAGCAGCTCCATATAGTCCTCGCCGAACATGATGGTGTAGTTGCCCGAGCCCATCTGCGGGCTGTGCGTGCCGCGCGGCGAGACGGTGAAGCCCAGCCCCTTCCAGACCTCGGCCGAGGCATCGAGGTCGCGCACGGCGACCACCACATGATCCACGCCGATGATGTGCCTGAGCGCCATGGTCGCCTCCGATGATTTCACGCAGGGCAGCAGATGCGCGGCATCGCCGCAAGATCGGGTGGATACATTCCTTCCCCGATCCGCGTTACACGGGGTGATGCCCGTCTCCCCCATCTTCTCCCCCTCGCGCGCCCATGCCGATCTCGGCGAGACGCTGTACGACCTCGTGGCCGCGGCGGAATTCCCGAAGCTGACCCTGCGCCATCGCGACCAGCGATGGGCGGCGCGCGTGGGCCTCGACACGCTGAGCGACGCGGAATGGCTCGCGCATTTCGGCCGCTTCGAGCCTCTGCCCGGCTCCTTCGAGGCGCCGCTGGCGCTGCGCTATCACGGCCATCAGTTCCGCCACTACAACCCCGACCTCGGCGACGGGCGCGGCTTCCTCTTCGCGCAGATGCACGACCTGCGGGACGGCCGCCTGCTCGACCTCGCGACCAAGGGCAGCGGGCAGACGCCCTGGTCGCGCGGGGCGGATGGACGGCTCACGCTCAAGGGCGGCATGCGCGAGATTCTGGCGACCTCCATGCTGGAAGCCCAGGGCGTGGAGACCTCCAAGACCTTCAGCCTGATCGAGACCGGCGAGGAGCTCTTCCGCAACGACGAGCCCTCGCCCACCCGCGCGGCGGTGCTGGTGCGGCTGAGCCATTCGCATCTGCGCATCGGCACCTTCCAACGCCTCGCCTATCTCCGGGACGCCGAGACGATGCGGCGCCTGCTGAGCCACATCATCCTGCGCTACCTGCCCGAGGCGGAGGCGCCCTCCGAGCCCGAGCGCATCGCGCGCTTCTTCGCGGCGACGACCCGGCGCGTCGCGCGGATGGGCGCGCAATGGATGGCGGCGGGCTTCGTGCATGGCGTGCTGAACACCGACAACATCAACGTCACCGGCGAGAGCTTCGACTACGGCCCCTGGCGCTGGCTGCCGAAATACGACCCCGCCTTCACCGCGGCCTATTTCGACCATGGCGGCCTCTACGCCTATGGCCGCCAGCCCGAGACGCTGCAATGGAACCTCGCCCAGCTCGGCAGCAGCCTGCTGCAGCTCGAAGGCGATGGGGACCTCAAGACGCCGCTGCAAGCGGAGCTGAACGCCTTCGGCCCCCTCTTCCAGCGCGAATTCGCCGCCGCCGTGCTGTGGCGGCTTGGCCTTGCCCCGCGCGATCCGGATCGCGACGCGACCCTGGCCGCGGCCTTCTTCTCCGCCCTGCAGGCGAGCGAGGCGCCCTTCGAGCAGGCCTTCTTCGACTGGCGCGGCGGACGGCTGCGCGAGGGCTATGAAGGCCCCGCCTTCCAACCCTTTCGCGATGCCCTCGAAGGGTATGCGCCGTCCGGCCCCGCGCATCCCTATTTCGAGGGCGCGCCCTGCACCTTGCTCATCGAGGAGGTCGAGGCGCTCTGGGCCCCGATCGCCGAGCGCGACGACTGGCAGCCGCTGCACGACAAGCTCGCCGCGATCGAGGTCATGCGGCAGGCCTATGCCGGCCTCACGGACTGAAGGTCAGCTCCGCCTCGCCCAGGCCCTCGAACGCAACGTGGCAATGGTCACCCGGCTGGAAATACAGCAGCCCGGTATAGGAGCCGCAGGTCACGTATTGCCCCGCCTTCACGCCGCCGGCATTGCGCATCATCTCCACGAGCGCGACGGCGACGCCCAACGGATCGTCGATGGGATGGCCGCCGGCCTTCTCCACCACCGTCGCGCCGTTCACCGTCAGCCGGACCTTGATCCGGGCGAGGTCCAGGCCGCGCCAATCCTCCACCGGGGCGGCCAGAACCAGGCCGCCATTGCTGATATTGTCGGCCAGCTTGTCGAGCTTGGTGGCGGCCTCCGCATCGGCGAAGCGGCTGCTCACCACCTCGATCGCGACGCAGGCCTCCAGGCCCTCAGCCACCTCGTCGCGCGAATAGGGTGCGGCGCGCGGCGGCAGGTCGCGGCGGAACCGAAAGGCGACCTCGCCCTCGATGCCGCATTGCGGCGCCTCGGCCACCGGGAAGCGGGCCGGCGAGGTGTGGATGACGGGCGCGAAGATGAGGCCGCGCACGCCCTCGGAGCTCGCGGTGGGCGCATTGGCCTTGAAGGCGCCTACCTGCGCGTCCGTCCGGTGCGCCACCTCGTCCTGGATGGCATGGGCCTCGCGCACGAAGTGCGGCGAGGCGCCGGCGGGCAGCGTCGCGATGCGCGTGCCGGCCTGGCGGGCGGCGGCCAGAAGGCCGGCGGCCTCGGCGATGCGGGTGGGGTCCATGCGTCCTGATCTCCTGGCGGTCCGCCGAGGATGCGCCGGATGACGGCGCGCCCCAAGCCCTACCCCGCCAGGGCCCTACCCAGCCTGGGGCCCTACCCCGCCTGGGCGCCCGAGATGCGGACCATCTCCGCCCAGCGCGGCTTCTCGGCCTCCAGCCGCGCGCCGAGCTCGTCGGGCGTGGAGCCGGTCAGCATCGCGCCCATGCCGATCACGCGCTGCTGCAGGGCAGGATCGGCCCAGGCCGCGCGGATCTCGCGCGAGAGGCGCTCGGCGATGTCGCGCGGCATGCCGGCGGGGCCCGCCCAGCAATGCCAGGGGCTGACGTTGAAATTGTCGATGCCGGCCTCGGCCATGGTCGGCACCTCGGGCAGGGTCGGCCAGCGCTGGCCCATGGTGACCGCGAGCGCCCGCATGCGGCCCTCCTGGATCACGCCAACATAGCTCGCGAGATTGTCGATCGCGAGCTGCACGTCGCCGGAGAGCATGGCCGGGATGGTCTGCGCCGCGCCGCGGAAGGGCACATGCGTGCCGGGGATGCCCGCGCGCGCCAGGAAATAGGCCCCCGAGAGATGGATCGAGGTGCCCACCCCGGCCGAGCCGTAGCTGATCCCCTGCGGCCGCTCGCGCCCCCAGGCGATGAACTCCTGCACCGTGCGCGCGGGCACGTATTGCGCGGGGACGGCCATGACATTGGGCATGTCCCACATGGCGCTGATCCACTGGAAATCCTTCGTCATGTCGAAGGGCACCGAGGGGAAGATCATCGGGTTGATGACCACCGTGTGCATGCTGACCGTGCCGATGGTGTAGCCATCGGGCGTGGAGCGGGCGAGCGCCTCGGCGGCGATATTGCCCGAGGCGCCGCTGCGCGTCTCGACCACGAAGCTCTGGCCCAGGCGATGCGTCAGCACCTCGGACGCCAGCCGCGTCAGCACGTCCAGCGAGCCGCCCGGCGGGAAGCCGACGAGGACGCGGACGGGCTTGTTGGGCCAGGCGCCCTGCCCCAGCGCGGGCGCGGCGAGCGCGAGCGGCGGGACGGCCAGCAACGAGCGGCGTGTGAGCATGACGATCTCCCTTTCGGGCCTCTGACGGGCCTCGGTGGCGGGAGCCTATCAGGGCCGGGAGCGCGGGCGCAAAGACTTGCTCCCACGGCCGCAACAGGGTGACTTTCGCGGCAACCGATGCGATCACTTCGGCAAATAAATAACGAGGACGTCCAGATGATGAAACGCCGGATCGCATTGTCGCTCCCCCTCGGCCTCGGCCTGACGGGCGCCGCCCGGGCCCAGGCCTCCTATCCGACCCGCTCCATCCGCCTCGTCGTGGGTTTCGCCGCCGGCGGGCCGACCGACGTGATCGCGCGCCTCATCGCCCAGGACATGACCGCGACCCTCGGCCAGCCCGTGGTGGTGGAGAACCGGACCGGCGCGAACGCGCTCATCGCCACGCAATTCGTCGCGCGCGAGGCGCCGGACGGCTACACGATCCTGCTGGCCACGCTCTCGCACAGCGTCAACGCGATCCTGCTGCCGAACAACAGCTACCGCCCGATCGAGGACTTCACGCCCGTCGGGCTGGTCGCGATGCTGCCGCTGATCGCGGTGACGGGGGCGAACACGCCCTTCCGCTCCCTGCAGCAGGTGGTGGACGCCGCGCGCGAGGCGCCGGGCACCATCTCCTACGGCTCGGCGGGCAATGGCGGATCGGCGCATCTGGCGGCCGCGCTGCTGGCCTCGCGATCGAACACGCAGATGACGCATGTGCCCTTCCGCGGCAACGCGCCGGCGCTCACCGAAGTGATGGCGGGGCGGGTCTCCTTCATGTTCTATCCGATGATCGGGATCGGCGAATATGTCGCCAAGGGCCAGCTGCGGCCGCTGGCCATCTCCACGGCCGAGCGCAGCGGCGATTATCCCGAGGTGCCGACGATGCGCGAGATCGGCTATCCGGGCTTCGAGGACTACACCCAGGGCCTCGGCGTCGTCGCACCCGCGCAGACGCCCCCGGCGGTCGTGGCGCGGCTGAATGCGGCGGTGCGGGCCTCGCTGGCGCGGCCGGAGACGGCGGAACGGCTCAAGGGCCTCGGCGGGATCGCGGCGGCGTCCTCGCCGGAGGAGTATGGGAGCTTCCTGCGCGGGGATCTGGACCGCTGGCGGCGGGTGATCGAAGCGGCCAATATCAGCCTCTAGACGCGGGGCCGCGTGCCGCCCCAGGCGGCAATCCTCATACGATCCGGATCGGCCGCGCCGGCTTGCGAAGGGCGAGGGTGTCGGACACGCTGGACGGGGATCCCATCCACCGCCGCGAATCGAAAAGCCCCGCCATGCCGCGCCATATCGCCTGCCTCTCCTTCGATTTCGACACCTGGTCCGGCCTCGTCGCGCGGGGGATGACGACGCCCACGCCCGTCTCGCGCGGTGAGTTCGGCGTGGTCGGCGCGGGGCGCATCCTGGACCTGCTCGCCAGTCGGGGCATCAAGGCCAGCTGGTACGTCCCCGGCATCGTCATCAAGACCTATCCCGAGGCCTGCGCGCGCGTGCTCAGGGAGGGTCATGAGATCGGCCATCACGGCTGGAGCCACGTCCCGCCCGCCCAGTTGGAAGCCTCGCGCGAGGTCGATGAATTCGCCCGCGCGGTGGAGACCATCCGCGAGCTGACGGGCCGGCCGCCCCAGGGCTACCGCTCGCCTTCCTGGGACATCAGCGACCGCACCATCGACCTCATCCTCGAGCATGGGCTGGCCTATGACAGCAGCATGATGGGCCACGACTGCCAGCCCTATTACGCGCGGCGCGGCGACGTGGTGAAGGTAGACGAGCCCATGGTCTTCGGCGAGACGACCAACCTCGTCGAGATCCCCATCTCCTGGTCGCTCGACGACTTCCCGCATTTCGAATTCCTGCGCAGCAAGGAGGGGCTGATGCCCGGGCTGCAGAACGCCGGCGGCGTGCTGGAGAACTGGATCGCCGATTTCGACTACATGCGCCGGACGGAGGAATGGGGCGCGCTGGTCTATACCTTCCATCCTTATGTCATCGGCCGGGGCCATCGCATGGCGATCCTCGAGAAGCTCATCGACGCCCTGACGAAGATGGGCGCCGAATTCCTGACGCTGGATCAGCTTCAGGCCGAATTCCGCGCCCGAAGCCCGGGCTGAACCGGGGGCGAAGCGCCGGGAGACGGTTTTTCTGGCAACACTGTGGCAAAATTCTCAGACACCTCGAATTTCTGTTGATTTTGTCTGTACGATGCTCGGGCATCCTTCCTGGTCCGCCCCGCTTCATGACCCAGACCCGCCGTTTCCTGGTTCGCTCCGCCCTCTACGGAACGGCTTCGGCCGCCCTTGTCTCGCAGGCGGCGGGCGCGCAGACGCGCCTGGCCGCCGCGCAGATGCCCGCGCCGATCCTCCGTCCGCCGCTGAGCGCGCCCGATGCGCGCGAGCAGCTGCGAATCGCCCGGTCGGCCTTGCCCCCCAGCCATCGCAACCGCCCCGCCGTGGACCGCACGCTGGAACGGCTGGACGACATGGGCCTGGACCTCGGCACCGGTCGCTCGATCCTGGTGAACATCGCGGCCGCCGAGCTCATCGCCTATGACGACGGGCTCGAGGTCCTGCGCTCGCGCGTCGTGGTGGGCGCCAACCGCACCCGCACGCCGCAGCTCGCGACCTTCGTCAGCACCGTGCGCTTCCATCCGCCCTGGTATGTGCCGGCCTCCATCGCGGCCGAGATCCGGGCCGCTGGCGCGGTTGGCTTCAATCAGACCGGCGGGCGCCTGATTCAGCCGCCGGGGCCGACCAATCCGCTCGGCCCGCTGCGCATCGGTCTCGAGAATTCCGACGGCATCTTCCTGCACGGCACCAACCGCCCGGGCCTCTTCGCCGGGTCGCGCCGCTCGCTGTCGCATGGCTGCGTGCGCGTGGAGCGCGTGCGCGATCTGGCCGCCTGGCTGCTGGACACCACCTCCGCCTCGGTGGATTCCACCCTGGCGACCGGCCGCACGCAGGACATCCATCCCCTGCGCGAGGTGCAGGTGGCGCTGGCCTATCTGACGATCTGGCCCGATCGCGGGGGGCAGCTGGTGGCGCATGGCGACACCTACGGGCTCGATGCGCCCGGGGTGCGCCGCGCCTCGTTCCGGCGCGTCTACCGCGCGCCGCCCCCATCGATCGAGCAGATGGAGGCCGCGGCGCGGATCCCGCCGCCGGACGACAACCCGCTCTGAGCCGAGCGAGTGTCACGGATCCTCGATGAGGGTCCGCCCGGTCTGGTGCCGCCAGTGATGCCACATCAATCGCGCCGCCAGCGATCGCTGCGGCGCCCAGGCCAGGGCCATGCGGGCGAGCGTCAGGGGCTTGGGCCGCTCGTTCAGCCGGAACAGGTGCTGCGCGGAATTGGCGAGCGCGATGTCACCGGACGGGAAGATGTCCGTCCGCCCCTCGGCGAAGAGCAGATGCACCTCCGAGGTCCAGGGGCCCAGGCCCTTCACCGCGCTCAGCATGGCGATGGCCTCGGCATCGGGCAGCGTCGACAGGACGTCGAAGTCCAGCCGCCCGTCCAGGCAGGCCGTCGCCAGCGAGCGCGCATGCGCGGCCTTGGGGCGCGACAGCCCGGCCACGCCGCACAGCGCCGCATCGTCCAGCGCCAACAGGCCTTCGGGCGTCAGTGCGCCCGGAATGGCGGAAAGCCGCCGCCAGATCGCGCCGGCCGCCTGGTTGCTGATCTGCTGGCCGCAGATGGTCCGCAGGATGCCGGGAAATCCGCGCGGCCGCGTGCGCCAGGGCACGGGCCCCGCGCGCTCCTCGATGCCGGCGAAGAGCGGCTCCGCCGCGAACAGGACCTCCCGCTCAGAAGGCGGTGCGCAGGCGGAGGGAGAAGACGGAGACGGGGCCACGGTCGGCATTATAGGCCGGGTTCACCAGCAGCTGATAGCCGAGCGCCGCATTCACGCCGGGCGCGAGGCGCGCGTCGTAATAGAGCTCGGTGATCCATTCGGGGCGGTAGTTCAGCCGCCCGTCGCCCGTGATGAAGCCGATGCCGCCCTGCTCCAGATAGCGCTGACGCCCGCCGCTGATCCAGCCGACATTGGTGCCGAGTCCGACCGTGTCGTTGGGGCGGTTCCAACGCAGGCCCGTCAGCGCGCCGCCGAAGCTCACCGCGCGGTCCATCTCGGTGAACATCCAGTTCTGCGTCGCACCGTCATTCCAGGAGAGCCGCCCGAAGACGCCGAAATCCTCGGTGATCTGCTGATCAGCCGAGATGGTGAGGTTGTGCTTCAGGCGATAGGAGCGCGCGTTCCGTTCGAAGGTGCCGGGGTTGCCGGGATCGATCTCGCTCCAGGGCGACTGCCGGCTGCGCGAGGCGCCGTAGATGAGGCGCACGGCGCCTTCCCGCTCGCCGAGACGCCAGAAGCGCTCCAGCGACGCAAGAAGCTGGAAGCCGCGGGTGATCGAGGGGTCGAGGAACAGCCCGTTCACCACGCGCGAGACCTGGAAGGCGCCGCCGCGCACGGCCCAGTGGCCGTTCTCCCATTCCACGGCCGCGCCATTGGTGAAGCCGCGCGCATCGGCCGCGTAGTCGAAGGCCCCGCCGCCCACCAGCGCCCAGTTCAGGAACTGCGTGCGCGCGTCATGGGCGTAGCGGTTGTCGTCGAAGATGTCCCAGACCGACATCTTGCCGATGGTGATGGTGATGCGCTCGCGCGCCATCGGCTCGCTGAAGCGCAGGGGGTCGTCGTCGCTCGGCACCGTGTCGCCCGAGAGGCCGATCGTCTGGCGGAAGAAGGCGCGGGGGACGAAGAAGTACGGATCCGTGGAACCGAGGCGGAAGGCCTCGTTGTTGGGGAAGGCCGCCGCGCCCGTCGAATTGGACAGCCCGAAGCCGCGCGTCACCGAGGCGTCCACGACCACCTCCGCGCCGTGCCAGAGCCGCCGGCCGAGGATCAGGTCGGTGGAGAGCGTGTTGCGCGCCTGGGCGGCCGGCGTGAGGCTGCCGGCGGCGCGATAGGGCGAGCTGAAGCGGGTGACCCCCTGCAGGACGAAGGTCGCCTGGCCGCGGAGGAGCCAGCCCTGCTCCTCCAACCGGTCCTGACGGGCGGCGAACGAGGGGAAGAGCGCGTCCTCCGCCGGCCCGATATTGGGCACGCCGGCCGAGCCGTAGCGACCGGTCTGCGCCGCGGCGAGCCCAGGGAGAAGAGAGGCCAGTAGGATCGCCGGCAGGATCGGGAAAGTGCGCATGCGCGCCCGCTAGACCGCATAATCCCTCACTGCAAGCGCGACATCAAAACGTCATCTCCGATTCGTCGCCCAGCGCAAGGCATGCCGGGCGTGTTTGACGCGCGGCGCGCCTGCCATGAAGGTGCGGCCTTCAACCGGAGGAACACATGACCCAGCGCCCCTACACCCAAGCGGATCTCGACGCCCTGTGCGAGTGGGACACCCCCACCATCTGCAACGCGCTCGAGCTCGTCGTCCCCGCGCGCCGGGGCTACGGTTTCACCGTCCGCACCTTCGACTGCGCGCATCCGTCCATGAAGCCGATCTGCGGGCCGGCCCGCGTCGGCACGCTGCGCGCGGCGCATCCGCATGGCCGCACGGCCGAGGCCGACCGCGCCTCGCGAATCGGCTGGTACGAATACGTCGCCAACACCGACATGCCGACCGTGGTCGTGCTGCAGGACCTCGATGACGTGCCCGGCACGGGCGCCTTCTGGGGCGAGGTGAACACCAACGTCCACAAGGGCCTCAAGTCGCTCGGCTGCGTGACCAACGGCTCGATCCGCGACCTCGACATGGTGGCGCCGGAGTTCCAGCTCCTCGGCATCATCAATCCGAGCCACGCCTATGTGCACATCGTCGACTGGGGCCGCCCCGTCACCGTCCACGGCATGGCCGTGAACCATGACGACGTGGTCCATGCCGACCGTCACGGCGCCGTGGTGATCCCCGCCGACGCGGTGAAGGGCCTCCCCGCCGCGATCGACCTGCTGACGCGCAAGGAAGCCGTGATCCTGGAGATGGCCAAGCACCCGGATTTCGACATCGCCAAGCTGCGCGAAGCCCTCGCCAAGTCCGCGGATATTCACTGAGCTATGCCCCCCGTCGAGAACGACCTTCTTCCTCGCCTCGACGCGGGGTGGTTTCACTGGGACCAGCCGCTTGCCTCCGTCCGCCCCGAATGGGTGGACGGATACAAGCACATGAACATGGGCAACTACCTCGTTGCCTATGACCTGCAGACGGATCGCCTCTGGCCGCATATCGCCCTGGGGCACCCCCTGCGCGCTGCCGGCCTGGGCACCTTCGCCGCCGAAGCCTGGCTCGACTACCAGCGCGAGATGCTGGAGGGCATGCCCATCGGCGGCTCCAGCATGGTGCTCGCCTTCGACGAAAAGCGGCTGCTCTGCCGCCACCGGATGTTCCACCTCACCGAAGGGTGGACCGCCTCGGAGCACGAGGTGCTCTACCTCTGCGTGGATCTCGGCAAGCGCAAGGTGGCAACCTGGCCGGCGAGCGTGATGTCGCGCTTCGCGGAGGTCGCGACGGGCGAGCCGGCCAAGCGGCTGGCGCTGAAGCGCCGCTGACCGGCACGCCGATTCTTCGCAGTAGGGATCGACAGAAATTTCGGCCAAGCAGCGACATCATCGGTCCCCGGCGGGCCGCCATTCGCAACGATTGGGCAGGCCGGGACGCATCGAAGGACGCTTTCTTTCTCAAGGCCGATGGTATTTGACTTCTGCCCCTTGATCTGCGTTTCTAACGATGCCTCGTCTGGCCGTGCCGATCCCAGAAGTTCTCCAAAGACCAGCTGGATGCGTATCGTTTGTCTGGCGTGAGTTGCGCGAGGAATTTCCACGCGCATGAGATCAGGAGAATTAATATGGCTTCAGGTACGGTTAAGTGGTTCAACGCCACCAAGGGCTACGGCTTCATTTCCCCCGCCGGCGGCGGCTCCGATGTGTTCGTGCACATCACGGCCGTCCAGGCCGCTGGTCTGCAGGGCCTCAATGACGGCCAGCAGGTTTCCTTCGACCTGACGGAAGAGCGCGGCAAGACGTCCGCGGTCAACCTGAAGGCCGGCTGAACCAGCCTTACGGCTTGTTTGACTGAGAGAGGGCGGCCTTCGGGCCGCCCTTTTTCGTTTCCGGACGCCGTCTCACCCCGCCGGGATCAGCTCCTTCTGCCGGGCCAGGCCGTTCGACGGCATCTCGCTTTCCTCATAGGTGACGGGCGTGCCGTCCCGAGGGTCGCGATGGCGCGCCCAATAGGCCTCGCGCAGCGACATCGTCACCGCCCCCGGCGCCCCATTGCCGAGGATGCGCCCCTCGATCCGCGTGATGGGCATCACCCCGCCCGCCGTGGTGCTCATGAAGATCTCGTCCGCCTCCAGGAACTCCTCCCGCGAAATGGCGCGCACCTCCACCGGCAGGCCGCGCTCGGCGCAGATGTCGATCACCGTCTGGCGCGTGATCCCCTCCAGCACGCCACGATCGGGCGTCGCCACGCGGCCGTTCGTCACCGCGAAGACGTTGAAGCCCGGTCCCTCGGTGACGTTGCCGTCCGGCCCCAGCAGGATCGCCGTGTCGGCGCCGCGGTCATAGGCCTCGAAGAGGCTCCGCTCGAGGTCGAGCCAGTGGTAGTTCTTCACCGTGGGGTCCACCGATTCCGGCGCGATGCGCGGGATGGAGCTGATGATGGCGCTCACGCCCTTCACCTGCGCCGCCGGCTCCGAGACCCAGACGAAGGGCACCGCATAGGCGAGCAGCTGGTTCTCGCAGCGCCGCAGGTCGCGGAGGCCCGCCGGCGGACGACCGCGCGTGCAGACCATGGCGACATAGGCGTCGCGCAGGCCCGAGCGGCTGACGCAGCCCGTCAGGATCTCGCGCAACCCGTCGCGATCCACCGGCAGCACCATGCGCAGCGCGGCGACGGAGGCCAGGAAGCGGTCCAGATGCTGCTCCAGCCGGAAGAAGCTGCCATCCCAGACATGCACCACGTCGTAGGTGACATCGCTGCGGGTGAAGCCGAAATCGAAGGGCGAGATGCTCGCCTGCTCGGCCGGAATGAAGGCGCCACGCGACCAGGCGATGCCGGTGCTGGGGGGCTGGGGCTGGGTCATGGCGCTCTCCTCGATGCGAAGCGGCGAGGTTAGCGCAGACGACCTGTCGCGCCACTTCCCATCGGACGCTGGTCGTCGTTCAGTCACGGCCGGAACGAGGGGAACGACCATGGACCAGGACCTGACCGAGAAGCTGACCGCCTGGCGACGGCATCTGCATGCCCATCCGGAGCTGTCGCAGCAGGAGGCGGAGACCTCGCGCTTCGTGCAGGAGAAGCTGACCGAGCTCGGCGTGAGCTTCGTCGCCGGGGTGGGCGGCCATGGCATCGTGGCGACGCTGCATCGCGGCGGCTCCAACCGCAGCGTGGGCCTGCGCGCGGATATGGACGCGCTGCCCATCGCGGAGACGACCGGCCTGCCCCATGCCTCGACCCGTCCCGGGGTGATGCACGCCTGCGGTCATGACGGACACACCGTCTCGCTGCTGGGCGCGGCCGCGCTGCTGCAGGCCGACCGCTCCTGGACGGGCACGGTGCAGCTCATCTTCCAGCCCGCCGAGGAGAACGGCGCCGGCGCGCGGGCGATGATCGCCGACGGGCTCTTCGAGCGCTTCCCGATGGATCAGGTCTTCGCCTACCACAACTGGCCGGGGATGGAGGCGGGCACGGTCGCCGTGCGGGAGGGGCCGGTCATGGCGCAGGGCGGGCGCATCACGATCACGGTGAAGGGCCATGCGGGCCATGCGGCCAAGCCCAACCTCGCGCGCGACCCGATCGTGGCGGCCGGGGCCCTGGTCTCGGCGCTGCAGACCGTCGTGTCGCGCAACGTCGATCCGATGGAGGCGGCGGTGCTGACCATCGGCACGATCCATGGCGGCACGGTGGCCAACCAGATCCCGGAATCGGTCGTGCTGCAGGGCACGGTCCGTTCCTTCCGCCGCGGCCAGCGCGAGGAGATCGTGGCCGATATCCGGCGCATCTGCGCGGGCATCGGCGCGGCCTTCGGCCAGACGGTGACGCTGGAGACAGGCCCCGGCGGGCTGGTGACGGTCAACACCAAGGCCGAGGCGGCGCTCGGCCTCGCGGCGGCCGAGGCGGCGGGCTACGCGATCCGGCGCGACCTCCCGGCCAGCACGGGCGGCGAGGATTTCGCCGCGATGCTGGAGCGTGTGCCGGGCGCGATGGCCTGGATCGGCAATGGCCCGGCCGCGCCGGGGCGCGAGCTGCACAATCCCGGCTACGACTTCAACGATGCCATCCTGCCTGTGGCCTCCGGCTGGCTGGCCGGGGTGGCGAAACATGCGCTGAACGGGTGACGTCGCGAGGGGGGCTTTGCCCCCTCGCGCCTTCCTTTACCACCACACTGGCCGCCTGGAATGGCGCTCGTTAGCTAACAGAGTGAGGGGAGCGTGGGGACGCCTGCGCTCCCCGTTTTTGTTGAATATCAATGGGACTCAGAACCACAAAATTTCCGGCTTCTGTGAGTCTTAGAGACTCTGAAATTTTCGTGTAATGAGTCCGCTTGTTATCGCATTTGTACTTCGTCATAGATGATGAACCAAACGCGCGGCTCACGGCCCGAGTTAACTAGATCACTACTTTCGGGCTTAGGTCGGACTTGCATGGTCGTCTGGCGGGCATCTCGCAGGCCAGAATCTAAAAGGTAGGAGCACACATGCGTCTAACATTTACATCCCTCGAACAAATTACGCCGTTCGTGCTGGCGATCTTGATCAGCCTGCGTCGCCTCAGGGCACTTAAGCTACGTTTCGGCTTGCAGCTTAATTTCGCCTGAGAGTCTACGAGCCGAATGGGTCATAAGGCTCAAGATTGGGAACGAGGATGGTGGACTTGTGCTCACGGGTCGCTGTTGATGGCAGCGACCCATCCTCTGCATGGTAATATCCCACACAGCCACGCGGAGGTAGATCCTGAGTAGAGCTGCCTAAATCCTTCCAGTCATAGATATCCAAAGCGAACATGCACCACCAACGAGTGCCTTGGTCGTCTTTTACCCAAACGCATTCGTATCGCAACTTGTCGTTGTTCGCGACGATCCTATCCAGGTTGTTAAATGCTCGGTTGAGTTTGATCACCTTAATGGCGTTTAGGTGGATCTGCTCTATGGGCCTAAACATCATGCGCAAAGTCGCACTGTGTGGGTCATGGTCTGCGCGCGGGAATGGCGTTTGGATGTTGTAGCTAGGATTGGTTAGATGCTCTTGATATAGCGCAGCGTGGAAGCCGGTTATCCATCGCGCAACCGCTTCGTCCACGTTGAGGTTGGTCACTGCTGTTGCGCCAAATGGGCTGTTGACGTGATTGAACTTCTCAAACTTCAAAGCCTCATCGCGCTCAGAAGTTGGGAACACACGGCGCTTCAGACCAATGAGTTGAATCGTCTGCTTGTCCACGAGGCTGCGTGAACCGTTGCATTTCGTGTGGGTGCGCAGGATTAGCGGCGGCGAACGATCCTCAGTGGCAAACATAGCTTGCGGGGGAACGTGATCCCTGTCTGTCGCATCCTCGGGAGTGAACGTCTCACCGCAGACGTAACAGAACGGCAGCTTCGCTACAGCGCGGAAGTCCTTCTGTTTGATGAGGCTCGGCATCTGCTGAAGCTGATATCAAGGACAGGCACTAAGGCTGCGCGCGAAAAGGTATGCCTTGCTAGACGCGCGGAATGCTTTGTTCACCTCGATCAGGTCAGGCAGATGGATGTCGATCACACTCGCATCCGTGTCTGCTGCGAGCATCATGGTTGGCGTGATCGGGATGACTGCACGGACGGGGGTGTCGGGCACGAGGAGTTCACCGCCATGCACCTTGATGATGCCCCAGGTTGCTGTGCCGATCTCGGTTGACATGAGCCAATCGGTTCGGACCATGAGCTGCAAGCCGTTGAGCTGGCGCGTAGGAAATCTGCCTCCCTCGCGCACAAAGCCGTAGCCGTTGCTCTCTAGGTTCTCTTCCTGCTCCTTCGTAAGTGCGTCACCCGCAACGCCGTTTAGCTGCTCCTCCTGCGAGGGCAGTTCGCGCATGAGGGCTCGCGCTTCCCATAGGGCATAGAAACGCGAGCAGTCCTTGAATGAGCTTTCGGGTATCTGCGGTTCGTCAGAAGCTAGGAGGCTATCAACCAAAGCCTGGAACGGGGCTTCGATGTCCTGCATGAAGCCCGTCTCTTCGCGGCGCGTCCAAGCGCGCATGGCGCAAAAAGCGGTGTCGTTGGGAGCAGCAGGGCGAATGATGTCCCGCTTCAAGTCCTGGAAGCTGACTATGCCATCCGGCGTCGTGAAGCGCTCAATGCTCTTGCGCGGGAACACATGCTGGCGGATCGGTAGCTGGTTCGGATTCCCCTTTCTCGTCGGCTCGTAGCTTGGCATGCAGCGAAACTACATCGCGGTAACGTTTGAGACGAACGATTCTATAGGTCAGCTCGCGAGTTGGCGCTGTAGACGCAACGGCGGTGCGGGCGAAGGCTTTAGGTATGTCGGGGCTAGCTCCGAGGCTTCGCCAGCAACGGCAATAGGGAAACGACGCCATAGATGCCGCGAATGCCAGCGTGGTGCCGGACGGGTTGACCGCGACCGTTGAGCCAAGTGCGCGCAAGGCAGGGAATAACGTGCGAGTCAGCAGGGTCGTCATGATCTCGTCGGTCGTTTGCTCGGATGGGCAGGCGCTACTCCTAGAAAAGGTTCCCCTAATAGCTTCCGATCAGCCATCGGGCGCGGAGTGAGCTAGTGACCAGCATCGGGCCCGTGGCATTGTCGATAAAGGAAGGTCCAGGCCCTCGAACTCCCCCGGCAAGGAACACCTCCCCTGCCCCCATGCCCGCTCGGTCAGGCCGCGCGCCGGCGTCGAGCTCAGCCGGTGAAAGGTGGCTGCCGGACCCAGGGATACCCGGCCCGGCCCCGCTCGAAGCCGTAGTTGAACAGCGGCGTCATATAGGCCTGGTCGAAGGGCTTGTCGTAGACCACCGTGAAATCCGGCCCGATGAAGGCCATCCGGAACTCGACCCCGTCGCGCTCCGCGTTCAGCCAGATCCGCACCGCGTCGTTGTAGCCGCTCGCCGCCGTCATGGTGGCCACGGCGCGCTGGGCGATGCTCAGGGTCCGGCGGTCCGTCATGGCCCAGTTGGCGTCCATCCTCGCATTGCGGATCATCCAGGCGCGGATGACCGAAACCGGACGGCGGGCCGCGCGATTGGCGCGGCGGATCGCGGAGACGGCCGTCGGATAGAGGAAGGCCTGCGCCACGGCGCCGCCATCGACATGCAGCTCCTGGTACTTCCGGCCGTCCACCTCCACGTCGAAGAGCACCGGCGGGAAGGCGCCGGGGATGGCGGCCGAGGCCAGCATGATGCGCCGGATCAGGTGAGGCGCGCGCGGATCGCCGCTATTGGCGATGGCGCCTATGTTCCAGATCACCGGCAGCTGCGTGTCGAGGTTGGTGGTGCCGATGAGCAGCAGCCGCCCCTCCCGGTAGCCCTGGGCGATCTGGGCCAGCATGCCGTCGTTCAGCTCGCGCGTGATGGTGCCGAGGAGCGGCGTCGTATCGGCCATGGCGTCGTCGAGGATCGCGGCCAGCATGCCGCGCTGGATCGCGATGTCCGCCAGCGTGACGCCGGTATAGACGTTCTTCAGCGCCGCATCCGCCGAGGGACCGATGAAGGCGAAGGGCGCCGTCAGCGCCCCGGTGCTCACGCCCGTCACCAGGGCGAAGGTCGGACGCGAGCCCTCCTGCGTCCAGCCGTTCAGAAGGCCCGCGCCGAAAGCGCCATCCTCGCCGCCGCCGGAGACGGCGAGCAGGTCCATGGGCGGCAGCACGGCGTTGGGAGGGAGGCCCAGGAAGACCCGGCGGCGCTCCATCGCGGCCGCGTATTCATGAGTGATCGCCTCGAAGCCCTCGCCGGTGAAGAAGCGCTCGTTCGGCAGGCCGAGGACCGTGGCGCGGGCAGCCTGGCCACGGGGCACCGCCGGCTCGCGGACCGGCAGGGCGCAGGCCGAGACGCTCCCCGCCCCCAACAGGAGCGCGGCGCGGCGAGAGAGCTTGGTCATGTCGGGTCCCCGGAAGCGTTCGGCACGGCAGGTGCGGTCCCATTCTGGCGGCAAACCCAGGCCCGCACCATGACCGCGTGGAAGACATTATGGGGACCGGACCTCAGGTCGCCGAGGCGAAGCCCTGGCCGGCCTTGCGATAGGCCTCGCGCGGCGGGGCGAAGATGTCCAGCACCTTGCAGCCCTCGGCACCGGCCCGCATCGTGTGCTCGATGCCGCCGGGCGTGCGCCAGAAATCGCCCTTGGTGACCGCGATCTCCTCGCCGCCCTGGATGCGGATGGCGCTGCCCTCGAGCAGCATGCCCCATTGCTCCTCGGGATGGCTGTGCATCGTGCCCTGGGCGTTGGCCGCGATGGTGACGACGGACAGCATGGCGTGCTCGCCGGGGAAGATGCGCGTGGTCAGCCCCGGCGCGAGCTCGCGGAAGAGCCCCTGGCTCTCGTCGTGGATGTTGTGGAATTCCTCGGACTGACTCATCGGACGCTCCGTTGCTGGTTTCGGCGCAGGCTAGCCGGGCCTTAGGCTTTCGCCCAGTCGATGGCCGCGCGCGCCAGCGCCGCGATGGTGTCGACGACGGGGAATTCGAGCTCCGGCCCGGCGGCGATCCCCAGCGGGATCTCGGTGCAGCCCAGCACGACGGCGCTCGCCCCCTGCGCGTGCAGCCCGCGCGCCACCAAAGCCAGCGGCGCGTAGGTCTCCTCGATGCGATTGGCCTTCACGAGGCCCACGGCCGGCATCACGAAGCCCTCCTGGATCTCCGCATCGGGCGTGAGGCATTCGAAGCCCAGGCGCTCCTGGTAGAGGCGCATGGCCAGGGTGCCGGAGGTGCCCATCAGCCCGATCGGCCCCTCGTTCACGCCCAGGCGCCGCAACTCGGCGGCGGCGGCATCGACGATGTGCAGGATGGGCAGGCGCGTGGCCTCGCGCATCCCTTCGTACCAGCCATGGGCGGTGTTGCAGGGGATGACGATGGCCTCGCAGCCGGCCGCCTCCAGCCCGCGAATGCCGCGCACCAGCGCCGGCAGCGGATCCTCGCCGCCGTGGACGCGCGCCGCCGTGCGGTCGGGCACGCGCGGGTCCGACCACAGCACGGTCGGGATATGGTCCTGGTCGCGATCGGCCGGCGTCAGCAGCGTCAACTGGCGCATGAATTCGGCGGAAGCGAGCGGACCCATGCCGCCCAGGACACCCAGCATCTTCATCGGAACAGACCCTCATAGACGAGCTCAACGCCGGTCACGGCGAGGAGCAGATAGATGATGCGGTAGAAGACCCGGTCGCTCATGCGCCCCTGCAGCCACACGCCCATCCTGATGCCGATGGGCGCGAGCGGCAGCAGGACGAGGCTCGTCAGCAGGTTCTGCACCGAAAGCGCGCCCAGGAAGAAATAGGGCACGAGCTTCATGTAGTTCACCGAGGCGAAGAGCGCGACGGTGGTGGCGGTCAGCCGCGCGCGGTCGAGCTTCAGCGGATAGAGATAGACCGCCGCCGGCGGCCCGCCCGCATGGGCGATGAAGCTCGTGAATCCCGCGCAGGCCGACCAGAAAGCGCCCCTGATCCGCGAACCTGGCCGTGGCGCGACGACGCGGGCCCCGCGCTCCAGCCAGAGGCTGCGCGCCAGGAAGACCAGCGTGATCGCGCCGATGAAGAGCTTCACCACCGAATCGGACAGCGCGCCGAAGACGAAGCTGCCGGCCACGATGCCGACCACCGCGCCGGGCAGCATGATGCGCAGCTGCGCCGCGTCCCACCTGCCCCACCAGGCGCGCAGTGCCGCGATATCCATCGCGCAGAGCACCGGCAGCGCGATGCCCGCCGCCTGAGAGGCCGGCATCACCAGCGACATCATCGGCACGCCCGTATTGCCTGCCCCCGAGGCGAAGCCGCCCTTGCTGATGCCGGTGATGAGGAAGGCCGGAATGGCGAGCGCGTAGAACCAGGGATCGGTGATGAGCAAAGCGCCTCGCGGGGATGACAGCGTATCGGCGCGAAGCTATGGCACTGAGGGCGAAACGACCATTACCCCCACCCTACCCTCTGGGCATCCCTGGGCTGTCCGAACGACCTGAAAGGCGAAATCGCGATGGACCATTGGGTCGAGCTCGGACTGCTCGCGCTGGCGATGGGCGCCACGGGACTTTTCTCCGGGCTGCTGGCGGGGCTGTTCGGCGTGGGCGGAGGCATCGTGATCGTGCCGGTGCTCTTCTACATCCTGCCGATCTTCGACGTGCCCGAGGCGACGCAGATGAAGGTCGCGGTCGCGACCTCGCTGGCCACCATCATCCCGACCTCGATCGTCTCGGCGCGCAAGCATTGGGCCAAGGGCGCGATCGACATGCCGCTGCTCAAGAGCCTGACGCCCTCGATGTTCCTCGGCGTGCTCCTGGGCACCTATCTCACCGCGACGCTGAAGGGGCCGGGCCTCACCTTCGTCTTCGCCTGCGTGGCGCTGCTGGTGGCGCTGAATATGGGCTTCACGGGCGTCGCCTTCCGCCTGCGCGACAGCATGCCCTTCGGCTGGGCGCGGCAGGTGATCGGCGGCGGGATCGGGACGATCAGCGCCATCATGGGGATCGGCGGCGGCACGGTGGGCGTGCCGGTGCTGGGGATGTTCGGCACGCCGATCCGCTCGGCGGTGGCGACGGCCTCCACCTTCGGCATCGTGATCGCGATCCCGGCGACGATCGGCCTCATCCTGGCGGGCATCGGCGCCGACGGCCGGCCGCCCTATTCGCTGGGCTGGGTGAACCTGGTGGGCTTCGCCCTGATCGTTCCCGGCTCGATCCTGGCGACACCCTGGGGGGTCTCGCTGGCGCACAGCATCCGGCCGGAACTGCTGAAGCGGTCCTTCGCCATCTTCCTGGCCTTCACCAGCATCCGGATGTTCTATTCGCTCTTCGGCTGAGCGGGCCTATCGCAGGCCCGCGGGGGTCTCGGGCATCTCCATGAAGTTCGAGGCCGAGGCGGCGCGGCCGATGAGCGCGCGCAGCGCCGGGTTCTTCGCGCCGTCCAGATCCGTCAGCACGTCCATCGGGCAGAAGAACTCGTGGGCCTGGGCGGTCTGGCTCGACATGAAGCCGCGGAAATGGCGGTCCTGCAGGGCGAAAAGCACGCGCGCATCCCGCACCGGCAGGACGA
>NZ_CBDDFJ010000007.1:0-47556 GCF_965227005.1 Roseococcus sp. | reverse complement strand
GGTGCAGAGCGTGGCCGGCGTGAAGGACACCTATACCCTGCAGACCTTCAACGCCTTCGGCGGCGGGCGCGGCTGAGCCCCCCTCGCCTCAGCCTTGCCGGATGGCGTCCGTGATCCGCTTCACCGTCCCGTCGGCCGCCACCAGCAGCACGTCGAAGCGCATGCCCGCCCCGCCATGGCCGGCATTGGCGGCCAGCCAGATTTCGGCCGCGGCCATCAGCCGCGCCTGCTGACGCGCGGTCAGCGCGAAGGCCGCCTCGCGCAGGCTGGCCCGCGCCTTCACCTCGACGAAGGCGAGCAGCCCTTCCCTTCTCGGCGACGATATCGAGCTCGCCGGCGGGGGGTGCGCAGCCTTTCGCCCAGGATGGTCCAGCCGTCGCCGGCCAGGGGCCTCGCGCGCCAGAGCCTCGGCATCCCGGCCCCAAAGATCGGCCTGGACGCCCCGGCGCTGGCGCCGTGGATCAGGCGGCAAGCGCGTCGCGAATGGCCGAGACCGCGTCGGGGATCACTCGCCGCCGTCACGTCCAGATGCAGGCAGGCCCGCCACGCGCCCGCCCAGGCCGCTGACCATTATGCCCTGGTCGAGCAGCATGGACTGCAGCTGGCGGAACCGACTTTCCGGTCCCCTTGATGTCGAAGAAGACGAGGTTGGTGTCGGGATCCTCGACCACCACGCCCTCGATCTGGGCGAGGCCGCGCGCCAGGGCCTTGGCATTGGCGTGGTCGTCGGCGAGGCGCTCGATGTTGTGGTCCAGCGCGTAGATGCAGGCCGCGGCGCAGATGCCGCCCTGGCGCATCGAGCCGCCCAGGCGCTGCTTCCAGCGCCAGGCCTGGCCGATGAACTCGTGCGAGCCGCAGAGCACGGCGCCCAGCGGCGCGCCCAGGCCCTTGGTGAAATCGAGCCAGACGGAGTCGAAGCCGGCCACCATGTCGGCCGCCGAGATCTTCGCGCCCACGCAGGCGTTCATCAGCCGCGCGCCGTCCATATGCGTCGCCCAGCCCTGCTCGTGGGCGATGTCGGTGAGCGTGTTCAGCGTGTCCAGCGACCAGATGCCGCCGCCGCCGATATTCGCCGTCTGCTCGATCTCGAGCATCTTCTGCGGCGGGGTGTAGCGCGTCTTGGGGCGGATGGCGGCGCGCAGGTCGTCGGGCGTGAACATGCCGCGCGCGCCCTTGAGGCCCATGATCTGCACGCCCGTCAGCGCGGCATGCGTGCCGCCCTCGCTGCCGAGGATATGGCTGGTCTCGTGGGCGACGACCTCGTCGCCCTTCTGGCAATGGGTGAGGATGGCGATGACGTTGCACATGGTGCCGGAGGGCAGGAAGACGGCGGCTTCCTTGCCGGTCAGCGCCGCCATGCGGTCGCACAGCTCCCAGACCGTGGGGTCGTCGCCATGCTGCTCGTCGCCCATCTCGGCGCGCATCATCGCCTCCTTCATCGCAGGCGTCGGGCGCGTCTGCGTGTCGGAATAGAGGTTGATGCGCACGGGCGGCGCATTCCTGGGCGGGCGAGCCGGCGCCCAGGAGTTGGAGGACATGCTGTGCGGAGGGGCTTGGACCATTCCGAAATCCTGGCAGGAATCTTTCGGGACGTCAGCCCCGCCATCGCAATGGCGTCGCCATTGCCGTTATGTCATCTGGCTCGCGAAATAATCGGGAGACGGATTCGCATGGCTGGTGGACACGGGGCCGCGCATGGCTCGGAAAACAAGGGCGTGGCGCTGCTCATCGCCGTGCTGGCGCTGCTCCTGGCCCTCGCCGAGGTCGGCGGGAAATCCTCCCAGACGGAGGCGCTGAACAGCAATGTCCAGGCGGCCAATCTCTGGTCCTTCTTCCAGGCCCGCACCATCCGCCAGACGCAGCTCCGCACCGCCGCCGAGCAGGCCGAACTGGACAAGACGCCGGAGAACCGCGCCGTCATCGAGGCCCAGCAGTCCCGCTGGACCGCGACCGTCGCGCGTTGGGAAAGCGAGCCCTCCACCGGCGAGGGACGCCGGGAGCTGATGGCCCGCGCCCAGGTCGCGGAAGCCAGGCGCGACCGGAATATGGAGCGCTACCACATGTTCGAGTATGCGAGCGCGGTCTACCAGGTCGGGATCGTGGTGGCCTCGGCCTCGATCATCACCGGCGTGGCGCTGCTGATCTGGCTGGCCGGCGGCCTGGGAGTGGTCGGCTTCGGCCTGATGATGCTGGGCTATTTCGCCCCCGGGCTCATTCACTTCTGACCCGCCCTGCCCGGGTCAGCCCGGGACGTGGCGGCGCCAGACCGGCGCGATGCGCGGGCGCGCCGAGACGGCGCGCACCAGGGCCTCCACGCGCGGGCACTCCAACGGCATCCACCTCGCGCCCTCGTTCCAACGCGACAGGGCCGCGAGGTAGATGTCCGCCATCGAGAAGCGATCGCCCAGCACGAAGGGCGACGGCGCGCATTCCCGCTCGATCAGCCGCCACACCTCGCGCGCCATCTCCCGCGCCCGCTCCGCGATCGCCGGCGCATGGGCGGGTTCGGCCGAGAAGCGGTCCGGGTAATCGAAGCGCGTCACATGCGGGTAGAACTCGGTCGCCACCAGCACCATCCAGCGCAGGGCCGTCGCGCGGGCGGATTCATGACCGGCCGGCAGGAGCCCAGCCTCGAGATGGCGATCCGCCAGCGCGATCAGGATCGCCACCGATTCCGTCACCACCGTTCCGTCCGGCAGGATCAGCGTCGGCAGGCGGCCCATCGGGTTGAGCTTGCGGTAATCCGTCGCGAGTTGCGCGTTCGTGGCCAGGGGGACGTCGCGCAATTCGACCTGCGCGCCGATCTCCGCCAGCGCCATCTCGACCGGGCCCGAGCCGGAACCCGCATCGCCGTAGAGGATGTAGCCCATGCCGCCCTCCCAGGATCCTCGCGGATCAAGCCGCCGGATGATGGTGGCAGCGGGGCATGGCCGCGTTCAGGAGAAGGACGCGCGCGCTACCGCTGCGGTACGGGTGTGGGCACCGTGACGGGCGAGACGGGGTGGCGTCCGTAGAGCGCCATGGCCCGCCGCTCGAAGGCGCGCACCATCATGCGGACGGCCTCATTGAACACCGTGCCGATGACCGCCTGCAACAACTTCGAACGGAACTCGAAATCGACGAAGAAATGGACCTCCGTCCCGCCCGGCACCGGCGTCAGGCGCCAGGTGTTGTTGAGGTAGCGGAAGGGACCGTCGAGGTATTTGACCTCCACCTTCTCCGGCCGCTCCAGCGTCACTTCGCTGCGGAAGGTCTCGCGGAACATCTTGAAGCCAATGGTGAGGTCGGCCGTCAGCTTGGTTTCGTCGCGCGTCAGCACGCGCGCGCCCACGCACCAGGGCAGGAACTCCGGATAGCGGTGCACGTCGGCGACGATCTGGAAGATCTGATCCGGCGTCTGCCGAAGGATCTTCTTTTCCGCGTGCGTGGGCATCAGGCCGCGAGGCTCTTTTCCCGTGCCTCGCGCAGCGCCGCGAAGTCCCGGTCGGCATGGTAGGAGCTGCGCGTGAGCGGCGTCGCGGAGACCAGGAGAAAGCCCTTGGCCCGCGCCAGGCTCGCATAATCCGCGAATTCGGAGGGCTCGACGAAGCGGGCCACGGCCGCGTGCTTCACGCTGGGCTGGAGGTACTGGCCGATGGTGAGGAAATCGATATCCGCGCTGCGCATATCCTCCATCACCTGCTGCACCTCGATCCGCTCCTCGCCGAGGCCGACCATGACGCCCGATTTGGTGAAGATGGACGGGTCCAGCTGCTTCACGCGATCCAGCAGGCGCAGCGAATGATAGTAGCGCGCGCCCGGCCGGATGGAGGGATAGAGCCGCGGCACGGTTTCGAGATTGTGGTTGAACACGTCCGGCTTGGCAGCGACCACCACTTCCAGCGCGCCGTCCTTGCGGAGGAAGTCGGGCGTCAGGATCTCGATGGTGGTGTCGGGCGCGGCATTGCGGATGGCGGCGATGGTCTCGGCGAAGTGCTTCGCCCCGCCGTCGCGCAGGTCGTCGCGGTCCACGCTGGTGATGACGACGTGGCGCAGGCCGAGGGCGGCGACCGCATCGCCCACCCGGCGCGGCTCGTCATGGTCCAGCGGATTGGGCATGCCGGTCGCGACGTTGCAGAAGGAGCAGGCACGCGTGCAGGTGTCGCCCATGATCATCATGGTGGCGTGGCGCTGGCTCCAGCATTCGCCGATGTTCGGGCAGGCCGCTTCCTCGCAGACGGTCACGAGCTTGTTGTCCCGCATGAGCTTGCGGGTCTCGTGGTAGATCGGGTGCGTGGGCGCCTTCACGCGGATCCAGTCGGGTTTCCGCTGGATGGCGTTGTCGGGGCGGTTCGCCTTCTCGGGGTGCCGCTCGGCACCCGTCCGGACACCCGCCTCTCTGGCGCCCCCTGAAGGGCGATGGTCGATCTCGATACGGGCCATGATTCCCCTCATATAGCGCGGGTCGGCCGTTTCACATCCCTGGTTTGGTGGCCCGGGCCATGACGCCCGGGCAAGGCAGCGTCAGATGTGGATCACGCGGCCATAAGCGTCGAGCACCGACTCATGCATCGTCTCGGAGACGGTCGGGTGCGGGAAGACGGTGTGCATGAGCTCCGCCTCCGTCGTCTCCAGGGTGCGGGCGATGGTGTAGCCCTGGATCATCTCGGTGACTTCCGGGCCGACCATATGGGCGCCCAGCAGCTCGCCGGTCTTGGCGTCGAAGACGGTCTTGGTGAAGCCCTCGGTGTCGCCGAGCGCGATGGCCTTGCCGTTGCCGATGAAGGGGAAACGGCCGACCTTCACCTCATGGCCGAGCTCCTTGGCGCGGGCCTCCGTCAGCCCGACCGAAGCCACCTGCGGGCGGCAATAGGTGCAGCCGGGGATATTGCTGCCGTCGAACTCATGGGGGTTCAGCCCGGCGATGAACTCCACGCAGGTGATGGCCTCGTGGCTCGCCTTATGCGCGAGCCAGGGCGGCCCCGCGACGTCGCCGATGGCAAAGACATTGGGCTCGCCCGTGCGGCCATAGCCGTCCACCACGATATGCGTGCGCTCGACCTTCACCTTGGTGCCCTCGAGACCCAGGCCCTCGACATTGCCGACGATGCCGACCGCCAGGATCAGCCGGTCGGCCTCGATCTCCTGCGTCTTGCCGCCGATCTCGACCGTGGCAGTGACGGTGGAGGCGCCCTTCTTCACGCCCTTCACCGAGGCGCCGACGAGCACCTTCATGCCCTGCTTCTCGAAGGACTTCTTCACGAAGGCGGAGACCTCGGCATCCTCGACCGGCACCACGCGGTCCAGCGCCTCGACGATGGTGACCTCGCTGCCCAGGTCGCGGAAGAAGCTGGCGAATTCAACGCCGATCGCGCCCGAGCCGATGACGATGAGCCGCTTGGGCACCGTGTCCGGCACCAGCGCTTCCTTATAGGTCCAGACCAGCTTGCCGTCCGGCTCCATGCCCGGCAGCACGCGGGCGCGCGCGCCGGTGGCGAGCAGGATGTTCTTGGCGACGAGGTCGGCAACCTTCTTGCCGTCCTTCTCGACGGTCACCTTGCCGCCGCCGCCCGCCAGCTTGGCCGCACCGTCGATGACGGTGATGCCGTTCTTCTTCATCAGGAACTTCACGCCGCCGGAGAGCTGCGCGGCCACGCCGCGGCTGCGCTTCACGATCTTGGCGATGTCGAACTTCACGTTCTCCGCGCTCATCCCATACTGGTCGAGCGTCTGGAGGATGTGGAAGATCTCGGACGAGCGCAGCAGCGTCTTGGCCGGGATGCAGCCCCAATTGAGGCAGATGCCGCCCAGATGCTCGCGCTCGACGATCGCGACCTTCATCTTGAGCTGCGCCGCGCGGATGGCCGCGACATAGCCGCCGGGGCCGGAGCCCACCACCACGAGATCGTAATTATCGGCCATGCCTCAGCCCCTTCCTGCAAGCGCGACCAGGGCCTGGCCCGAGACGCGCTGATCCGTCCATTGCTCGCGCCCCACGGCGCCCATCGCGCGATAGGCGGCGATGGCCGGCGTATTCCAGTCGAGCACATTCCACGACACCGCCGGGCAGCCTTCATCCAGCGCGCGCCGCGCGAGGAGGCTGAAGGCGGCCTTGGCGAGGCCCTGCTTCCGGTGATCGACCTCGACGAAGACGTCCTCGATCCAGATCTCGGGCCGGCCGAGGAAGCTGGAGAAGGTATAGTACCAGAGGCAGACCGCGACGGGGCGGCCCTCTGCCTCCGCCAGCATCGCATGGGCGAGAGGCCGTTCGGCGAAGAGGGCCTTGGCCAGGTCCTCCTCCGTCGCGTGGAACTCGTGTTCCATCTTCTCGAAGACCGCCAGCGCACGCACGAGCCGGTGGATGTGCCCGACATCCTCCGGTCCGGTGTCGCGCCAGCTGGCGTTGCCGGGCGGCCGATTCACGTCCTCGCTCCGCTCAGACGATCGGACGCCATGGCTAAAGCATCAGGCTCAGCGGCGCTTCCACGATGGCCTTGAATTCCTGCAGCCATTCCGCGGCGAGAGCGCCGTCGATCACGCGATGGTCGACGCTGAGCTGGCAGGTCATCACGGTCGCGACCGCGAGCTCGCCATTCTTCACCACCGGACGCTTCTGGCCCGCGCCGACGGCGAGGATGCCGGCCTGCGGCGGGTTGATGATCGCGGCGAAGTGGGTGACGCCATACATCCCCATGTTGGAGATGCTGAAGCCGCCGCCCTGGAACTCCTCGGGCTTGAGCTTGCCCGACTTCGCCCGCGCGCCGAGATCCTTCATCTCGTTGCTGATCGCGGCCAGGCCCTTGCCATCGGCATTGCGCACGATGGGCGTGATGAGCCCGTCCGGGATCGAGACGGCGATGCTGATATCGACGTCGTTGAAGCGCAGGATCGCCTCCTCGGTCCAGGCGGCGTTGACCGCCGGGATGCGCTTGAGCGTGACGGCGGCGGCCTTGATGATCAGGTCGTTCACCGAAAGCTTGAAGGCGCCCGGCCCGTCCTTGGGGCTGCTGGCATTGAGCTTGGCGCGCAGGTCCAGCAGCGCGTCGATCTCGATGTCCATCGCCACGTAGAAATGCGGGACGTTCTGCTTGCTCTCCGACAGGCGGCGCGCGATCACCTTGCGCATCGAGCTGTTGGGATGCGCCGTCGTCGCGCCCAGCACCTGCGGCGGGGCCGCGGCGGGGCGCGGTGCAGGGGCCTGGGCGGCGGCAGCGGCGGGAGCCGACGCCGGAGCGCCGCCCTTCATCGCGGCCTCGATATCGGACTTTACCACGCGGCCCTGCGGACCCGAGCCCGAGACCTTCGCGAGGTCGAGCCCGGCCTGCTGCGCCATGCGCTTGGCCAAAGGCGAGGCCGAGACGCGGTCGCCCGAAGCGGCGGGTGCCGGCGCCGGAGCAGCGGCGGGTGCGGCGGCCTTCGGCGCTTCGGCGGGCTTCTCGGCGGCCTTCGGCGCGGCGGCCGGAGCCGCCTTCGCCTCGCCCGACGGCACGGCCTCGCCTGCCTCGACCAACACGGCGATGACGGCGTTGACCTTCACGCCCTCGGTGCCGGCCGCCACGACGATCTTGCCGAGCACGCCCTCGTCCACGGCTTCCACTTCCATGGTCGCCTTGTCGGTCTCGATCTCGGCGATGATGTCGCCGGCCTTCACCGTGTCGCCCTCGGCCTTGAGCCAGCGGGCCAGCGTGCCCTCGGTCATCGTCGGCGAGAGCGCGGGCATCAGGATATTCGTGGCCATGATCTCGTTTCCCCTTAGCGGTAGGTCACAGAGTGGACGGCTTCGACCACCTGTTCCAGCCGCGGCAGGGCCAGCTTCTCGAGATTGGCCGCATAGGGCATCGGAATGTCGAGCCCATGGACGCGCACCGGCGGCGCATCGAGATCATCGAAGCAGTTCTCGACGATCTGCATCGCGATCTCGGAGCCGATGCCGGCGAAGGGCCAGCCCTCCTCCAGCGTCACGACGCGGTTGGTCTTCTTCACGCTCGCCACGATGGTGTCGATGTCGAGCGGGCGGATGGTGCGCAGGTTGATGACCTCGGCACTGATGCCCTTCTCGGCCAGCGCATCCGCCGCCTGCAACGCGAGGCCGACCATGATCGAGAAGGCGACGATGGTGACGTCCGTCCCCTCGCGCTCGACCTTCGCCTTGCCGATCGGCAGCACGAAATCCTCATCCGTGGGGCATTCGAAGCTCTGCCCGTAGAGGATCTCGTTCTCGAGGAAGATGATCGGGTTGGGGTCGCGGATGGCGGCGCGCAGCAGGCCCTTGGCATCGGCCGAGGACCAGGGCGCGACGACCTTCAGGCCCGGGCAATGCGCGTACCAGCTCGCATAGCACTGGCTGTGCTGGGCGCCGACGCGCGAGGCCGCGCCGTTCGCGCCGCGAAAGACGATCGGGCAACCCAGCTGGCCGCCGGACATGTAGAGCGTCTTGGCGGCCGAATTGATGATGTGGTCGATGGCCTGCATCGAGAAGTTGAAGGTCATGAACTCGACGATGGGCTTGAGGCCGGTGAAGGCCGCGCCCACGGCCATGCCCGTGAAGCCATGCTCGGTGATGGGCATGTCCAGCACGCGCTTGGCGCCGAACTCCTCCAGCAGGCCCTGGCTGATCTTATAGGCGCCCTGATACTGCGCGACCTCCTCGCCCATGAGGAAGACGTCCTTGTCGGCGCGCATTTCCAGCGCCATGGCATCGCGCAGCGCCTCGCGGACGGTGATCGACTTGGTCGGCCCCCAATCCTTCTCGGGCGCGACGGACACGGGCGTCGCCGCGATGGTCGGATGCGGCTTGGCGGCGACCACGGCATGGTCCTCGCCGACCGGCGCTTCGGCCTTGGGAGCGGGCGCGGCCTTGCCGCCGGCGCCGCCATCCAGCTCGGCGATGGGCGAGTTCACGGCCACGTTCTCCGTGCCCTCGGGCACGACGATCCTGGTGAGGACGCCCTCATCCACGGCTTCCACTTCCATGGTCGCCTTGTCGGTTTCGATCTCGGCGATCACGTCGCCGGCCTTCACCGCATCGCCCTCTTTCTTCAGCCACTTCGCGAGCTTGCCCTCCGTCATCGTGGGGGACAAAGCCGGCATCAAGATCTCGACGCCCATCTTACTTCGTCTCCACCAGGATGTCGGTCCAGAGCTCGCTCTCGTCCGGCTCGGGCGAGGTCTGCGCGAATTCGGCGGCGTCGGTCACGATGGCTTTCACCTCGTCGTCCAGCGCCTTGAGGTCGGCTTCCGTCACGCCCTGGCCCATGAGCTGGCCGCGCGCCGTCTCGAGGCAGTCGTGCTGCTCGCGCATCTTCTGCACTTCCTCGCGCGTGCGGTACTTCGCGGGGTCGGACATGGAGTGACCGCGATAGCGGTAGGTCTTCATTTCCAGCAGATACGGGCCGAGGCCCGCGCGGCAATGCGCGACGGCGCGCTGCGACGCCTCGAAGACGGTCTGCACGTTCATGCCGTCGACCTGCTCGCCCGGAATGCCCCAGGGCGCGCCGTTCTTGGAGAGGTCCTGGCTGGCCGAGGCGCGCTCGACGCTCGTACCCATGCCGTACTTGTTGTTCTCGATGACGAAGATGCAGGGCAGCTTGAACAGCGCCGCCAGATTCATGCTCTCGTAGACCTGGCCCTGGTTGGACGCGCCCTCGCCGAAATAGGCGACCGAGACCTTGCCGTCCTCGCGATACCAGTTGGCGAAGGCCAGGCCGACGCCCAGGCTCACCTGCGCGCCCACGATGCCATGGCCGCCGAAGAACCCCTTCTCGCGGCTGAACATGTGCATCGAGCCGCCCTTGCCCTTCGAATAGCCGCCGATGCGGCCCGTGAGCTCGGCCATGACGCCACGCGCTTCCATGCCGGTCGCCAGCATGTGTCCGTGGTCGCGATAGGAGGTGATGACCTCGTCGCCCGGCTTGAGCGAGGCCTGCATGCCCACCACCACGGCCTCCTGGCCGATATAGAGGTGGCAGAAGCCGCCGATGAGGCCCATGCCGTAAAGCTGGCCGGCCTTCTCTTCAAATCGTCGGATCAGGAGCATGTCCCGATAGGCGCGCAGCAGGGCATTATGCCCCATCTGCATTTCCTTTTCCTTCGCGGCGCCCTTGGCGCGGCGCTTGGGGGGGGTGGCATCGGGCATCGGCGTCTCCCTGCGGATGCGCCACAGTTAAGCTGCCCCCGCGACCTTCGCAAGATTGGCGTGGAGGAAGAAAATCCAGTTATTGCAATGCAATATGGCATTTAACCGGATTTCGGTTCACGCAATAATCTTATGCTGCGACGCAACAATCTTGCTAGAGCGCTGATCTGAAACGGGAAGCGCAGACCGGTGAACCGGCCGATAAACCCGGCACCCTATGATTTTGAATTCAAATCCGAATGCGCTCGGCCCAGCCCGCAGGTCCTCACCCGCGGGACCTCAGTAGAGCCGCCGCCCCTGCGGATAGGGAATCACGATCTCGTCGCGATTGGTCATGTTGAGCATGGCCCGCGCCCGTTCCTCGAGCTGGTCGCGGTCCAGCCGGTCGCCGCGCATGGCGTTCACGCGCCGCTCCGCCGCCTCGCGCTCGTCGGTCGCATGCTGCAGCTCGGCGCGCGCATTCGCAATTTCCACCACGCGCAGCTCGCGCGCGATCAGCCCGCGATCGCCATGCGATGCATGCCAGACGAAGAAGGCCGCGACGCTCGCCAGGATCACCGGCGCCGCCAGAAGCTTCACGCCGCGGAGTAGTGCCCGCCCCAAATTCATGTAACCCCCGAAGCGGCCCCCCGGCACGCCCATTCCAAGGAATCACCACGGGGCCGCGCTGACAAGCAAAAACACCCGGCCCGCGCGAGAATTTCCCGTGGGATTCCAACAGGCGGAAGGAAGCGCCTCAGCGCTTCACGATCGTCCGGCCGGCATAGCGCGCCGCCGGGCCGAGATCCTGCTCGATGCGGATCAGCTGGTTGTACTTGGCCAGCCGGTCCGAACGGCTCAGCGAACCGGTCTTGATCTGCCCGCAATTCGTGGCGACCGCGAGGTCGGCGATGGTGTTGTCCTCGGTCTCGCCCGAACGATGGCTCATCACCGCCGTATAGCCCGCGCGATGCGCGATCTCGACCGCCTCCAGCGCCTCGCTCAGCGTGCCGATCTGATTGACCTTCACGAGGATCGAATTGGCCGTGCCCGTCGCGATGCCGCGCGTCAGCAGCTCGGGGTTGGTGCAGAACAGATCGTCGCCGACCAGCTGCAGCTTGCCGCCGAGCCGGTCGGTCAGCAGCTTCCAGCCGTCCCAGTCCTCCTCGGCGCAGCCGTCCTCGATGGAGATGATGGGGAAGCGGTCGCAGAGGGCGGCCAGGTAGTCGACCATGCCGCCGGCATCGAGGGTCTTGCCCTCGCCCGCCATCACATACTTGCCGCCCTTGTGGAATTCGCTGGCGGCGCAGTCGAGGCCGAACATGATGTCCTCGCCGGGGCGATGGCCGGCGGCCTCGCAGGCCTTGGAGATGAAGGCCAGGGCCTCCTCGGCGCTGCCGATGTTCGGCGCGAAGCCGCCCTCGTCGCCGACATTGGTGTTGTGGCCGGCGTCGTGCAGGGCCTTCCTCAGCGCATGGAAGCACTCCGAGCCGATGCGCACCGCCTCGGCGATGCTGCCGGCGGCGACGGGCAGGATCATGAACTCCTGGATGTCGATGGGGTTATCGGCATGCGCGCCGCCGTTGATGATGTTCATCATCGGCACCGGCAGGGTGCGCGCCGAGGTCCCGCCGACATAGCGGTAGAGCGGCTGGCCATGGGCCTGGGCTGCGGCCTTGGCGACGGCGAGGCTGACCGAGAGGATTGCATTGGCGCCGAGCCGCGCCTTGTTGGGCGTGCCGTCCAGCTCGATCATGAGGCTGTCGATCTTGACCTGGTCGGTGGCTTCCATGCCGCCGATCGCGTCGAAGATCTCGCCTTCCACATTCGCGATGGCCTTGGTCACGCCCTTGCCGCCGTAGCGCGACTTGTCACCGTCGCGCAGCTCGACCGCCTCGTGCACGCCCGTCGAGGCGCCCGAGGGGACGATGGCGCGGCCGCGCGAACCGTCATCGAGGATCACCTCCGCCTCCACGGTCGGGTTGCCCCGGCTGTCGAGCACTTCGCGGGCGATGATGTCGGCGATGGCGGGCATGGGGAAATCCTTCCGGCGGGTTTCCTGCGCGGATAGGGCGAGTGGCGCGAAAGGGCAAGGCGGGTCGGGGAGGCCTTGCGCCAGATAAGTTATGTTATAATATATCTTTTATGACTTTCTTCTGCGAAGCCTTTGCCCCCGGCGCCAACGCCTTCGATTCCGCCGCCCGCGCGGTCGTCGGCCGTTCGCAGGAGACGCTCCTCGCGATCCTCCGCCCCCAGGTCGCCCTCGCCATCTGGCTGCGCGACGAACCGGCGGGATTCGGCCGCTCCCTGCGGGCCCTGGGTGAGGGCGGCCCCTTTGTCGCCGTGGGGCAAGGCGCGCCCGAGGCCGCGCTGGACGCGCTCTGCGAGCAACTATCCCAAGGCATCGACGGCGCCTTCCTGACCGACATCTTCCGTCTCTCGACCCTCTTCGGCGCCCTCGCCCGCTCGGAGACGGTGCGGCTGCGCCTGGAGGGCATCACGGACGATGCCTGCCGGAAATTCCATGTGGACGCGGTCGGGCTGCGGATGCTGGTCACCTATGCCGGGCCGGGGACGCAATGGGTCATGGGCGATCCCGCGGCGGCGACCACACCGGAGCAGGTGCCCTGCGGCGCGGTGGCGCTTCTGCGCGGCCGCCGCGGGACCGGCGAGTCCGTGCTGCACCGCTCGCCGCCGCTCTCCCACCTGCCCGAGGCACGGCGCTGGCGGCTCCTTCTGTGCATCGACGAGCCGCTGCCGTTACCGTGAGGTGTGGCCCGTGAGGTGTGCCATGTCGCAGGAACATCTTGCGCCCACCCCCCGAGGTGCCATTGATGCGCCGATGCAAGCCTCCCCGTCCGATACCCCCCCGATCACCTCACCCATCCCGCTGGAGGCCGCCCCATGGGCGTGAACGCCGAGGCCGTCGAGGCCGCGATCCTCGCCCATATCGAGGCGGCCGCCCCCGGCGCCTCCATTTCGCCCAACGAGGTGGCCGCCGCCCTCGCGCCCGAGAACTGGCGGCCCCTGCTCGGCCCCGTCCGCCTCGCGGCGGTGCGCCTGTGCAAGCAGGGCCGGCTGGAGATCCTGCGCAAGGGCAAGCCCGTGCCGCCCGAGGAAATGCGCGGCGTGATCCGCCTGCGCCGGGCGGCCGGCACGGAATGAGCGCGGCGCTCGGCCGGCTGCGACGCTGGTGGGACAGGCCGGCCGAGGCGACCTTCGCGCCGGCCGCGGCCCCTCCGCCCCTGCCGCCCGCCGACGAGCCCGTCGCTCCCGCCGACCCTCTGGCCCTACTCCTGGCCCGCTCCGCGCCGGGGCGTCACCTGCTCCTGGCCTGGGGCGAGGCGGGGGAGATCCCCGCTCTCGCTTTGGCCGCCGCCGCGGCCGGCGCGGCCTCGGTCCGCGCCTTCTCGGCCGAACGGCCGTCCGATGCCGACGGGCTGCTCGCGCGGGCCGCCATCGCCTCGGGCCAGGCCGGGCTGGCCGAGGCGCTGCTGGCCGCCGGCAGCGCCGCCCGCGACCTGCTCCCCCCCTCCCCGCATGTCCGCAGCGACGCGCCCCATGTCTGGTGGATGCGCGGCTCGCTCGACGCGCCGGACCTCCGCGCCCGCCTCGGCGAGGTCGATCTCGTCGTGGATGGGGCCAGCCTCGCCCGGCTGGACGGCGATCCGCCCCGCCGCCTCGCCCAGCTGCGCGGCACCGGCGCGCGCCGGATGATCCTGCGGACGGAGACGGTGCCCCCCGGATTCGACGCGGCCGGCTTCACGCCGGACACGCTCTGGCATGCCGGCGAGCTCGACGCGCCGCGCGCCGCCGCCCTGGACGCGGGCTTGCGGGCCAGGGGCCTCGCGCTGCCGCAATTCGCCGCCGGGCGCCTGACGCGGGAATCCGCCCAGGCGCTGGGCCTTGCCGATCCCTGGTGGTGGTTCATGGGCCGCGAGGCCCTGGCCCGCCTGCTGCGCGAGGCCGGCTGGACGCCGCGCCGCTGGCAGGAGGACGGCGCGCGCCTCCTCGTCACGGCCGAGGCGTGATGCGGCCGCAGCGGATCTGCCTGCTGACGCTCGACTTCGTCGGCCCCATTCGCAACGGCGGCATGGGCACCGCCTTTCTCGCCGCGGCCGAGGTCTTCGCCGCCGCCGGCCACCACGTCACCGTGCTCTACCCCTCCGGCTATACCGAGAACGAGCCGGTCACGCGCTGGCGCGAGCATTATGCCGCGCGCGGGATCGACTTCGTGTCGCTCTTCCTGGAGGGCACGCAGAAGGCCCTCGGCTTCGGCGCCTATCAATGGCTGAAGGCCCGCGAATTCGACGCGATCCATTTCCACGAGATGGGCGGCATCGGCTATTGGCTGACCGTCGCCAAGCGCTGCGGCCTGGCCTTCGCCGAGACGACGCTGGTCTGCCAGGTCCACAGCCCCACGCTCTGGCATGTCGCCCATTCCGCGCAGTTCCTCCAAGGCCATGCGGAACTGGAGGTGGACTGGCTGGAACGGCGCAGCTGCGAGGGCGCCGATGTGGTCACGGCCCCCTCGCGCTACATCCTCGACACCGTGGCCGAGATGGGCTGGCGATTGCCCGCGCGGAACCTGGTCCTGCCGAACCTCCTGCCGGCGAGCTTCCCCATCGCCGCCGATGCGCCGCGCGCGCCGCGCCCCGTGCGCGAGCTGGTCTTCTTCGGCCGGCTGGAGGAGCGCAAGGGCCTCAGCCTTTTCTGCGAGAGCGTGGGGCGCCTGCTGCGCGCCGGGATGCGCCCCGAGCGGATCACCTTCCTCGGCAAGGTCGGTCACATGGACCGCATGAATGCCCTGGCCTGGCTCGCCGATATCGCCGGGCGATGGCCGGTGCCGTGGCGGGTGGTGAACGACCTCGATCCCCATCGCGCGCGGGAATTCCTGGCCGGGCCGGGGCGGCTGGCCGTCATCGCCTCGCGCATGGAGAACGCGCCCTATGTGGTGCTGGAATGCCTCGCCGCCGGCCTGCCCTTCCTCGCGCCCGATGTGGGCGGGATCGGCGAGCTGGTGGATGCGGCGGACCATGCCAGCGTGCTCTATGCGCGCACGCCCGAGGCGCTGGCCCAGGCGATGCGCCGCGCGCTGGAACAGGGTGTGACGCCCGCCCGCGCGCAGGCCGCGCCGGCGAAGGTGCGCGAGGCGTGGCTCGAATTCCAGGACGCGCTGCCGCCCGCGCCCGCGCCGCCGGCCCGCCTTTGGCGCGACGAGCCGCCGCTCGTCTCCGTCTGCATGGCCGCCTTCAACCGGCACGAGCCGCTGGCCCATGCCATCGCGGCCATCGAGCGCCAGACCTATCCGAATCTCGAGCTGATCCTGGTGGACGACGCCAGCACCGACGAGACCACGCTCGCCTTCCTCGAGGCGCTGCGGCCCCGCTTCGCCGCGCGCGGCTGGACGCTGCTGCGCAACGAGCGGAACGCCTGGCAGGGCATGACCCGCCGCAGGGCCGTCGAGGCCTCGCGCGGCAAATACCTGGTCTTCATGGATGACGACAACGCGGCCTGGCCGGATCAGGTCGAGACCTTCGTCGCCGCGGCCGAGCATTCGGGTGCGGATGTCCTCACCTGCCAGATGCAGCCCTTCCTGGGCGGCGGCCCGCCGCCCGCCCATCGCGCGACGCGCCCGGACCTCTGGATCCCGATCGGGGCCTGCCCCGCGGTCGGCCTGTTCTGGAACTGCTTCGGCGACGCCAATATGTTCATGACGCGCGCGGCCTGGGACCGCATGGGCGGCTTCACCGACGACCGTGCCTATTTCGAGGATTGGGAATTCCTGATGCAGGCGACGCTCGACGGCCTGCACCTGGAATGCCTGCCCGAGATCCTCTTCCGCTACCGCGTCTGGGAGGGCGCGCAGACCGCCTCGCACGATCCGGAATTCCTCTATCGCAGCTATGCCCGCGCGGCGCGGCCCGCCCTCGCCGCGATGCCCGAGGCGCTGCGCCCCGCGCTGCGTCTGATGATCGAGCGGGATCATGCCCAGGCCGCCGCCCGGCGCGAGGGGCTATTTCTCCCGCACGCCGCTCCTCACGCCCGACCAGATCCGCGTCAACGCCCATCCGCCCAACAGCGCGGAGGCGATGCTCGCCGCCGCCGAGATCCTGCGCACCGCCGGCCAGGCCGAGAGCGCCGAGCAGCTCCTCGCCCAGGCGCTGCTGCTGGCGCCGGGCCATCCCGCCGCGCTCCGTCTTGCCGATTCCTGGAACGAGATCCCATGACCAAGATCCTCATCCCCCTGCGCGAGGCCCTGGCTCTGGCCCTGCCCTTCTGGCGCAGCGAGGAGCGCTGGAAGGCGCGCGGGCTGCTCGCTTTGGTCGTGGTGCTGAACCTCTCGCTGGTGGCGATGACGGTGATGCTCTCCTACTGGAACCGCGAATTCTTCAACGCGCTGGAGGCGCGGGATTCGGGCGCGTTCTTCCACCTGCTCTTCACCTGGCAGCCGACCGAGAGCGGGCCGATGCCCGGCTTCGTCTGGATCGCCGTCCTCTACATCCTCATCGCCGTCTACGCGCTCTATCTGCGCCAGGCGCTGCAGATCCGCTGGCGGCGCTGGAACACGGAGGCGATGCTGGCCGCCTGGCTGGAGAAGCGCGCCTATTATCGCATCGCGCTGACCGAGCGGGGCGACGCGAAGGGCGGCACCGACAATCCCGACCAGCGCATCGCCGAGGACGCCAAGCTCTTCGTGGACAACACGCTGGTGCTGGGCCTGGGGCTGATGCGCACGGTGGTGACGCTCTTCTCCTTCCTCTTCGTGCTCTGGACGCTGTCGGGACCGGCGACGATCCTGGGGGTCGAGATCCCGGGCTACATGGTCTGGGTCGCGCTGATCTATGCGGCGCTGGGCACTGTCTTCGCGCATCTGGTGGGCCGGCCGCTGATCCGGCTGAACGTGCAGCAGCAGAAGGTGGAGGCCGATTTCCGCTACGCGCTGGTGCGCTTCCGCGAGAATGCCGAGGGCGTCGCGCTGCATCGCGGCGAGGCGGAGGAGCATGCCAGCCTGGCCGGCCGCTTCCACGGCGTGACCGCGAACTGGTGGGCGCTGATGGTGGCGACGAAGCGGCTGACCTTCTTCACCGCGGGCTATGCGCAGGTGGCCTCGGTCTTCCCCTTCGTCGTGGCCGCGCCGCGCTTCTTCTCGGGCGCCATTCCGCTGGGCGGCCTGACGCAGACGGCGCAGGCCTTCGGCGAGGTGCAGGGCGCGCTGTCCTGGATCGTGGACAACTATTCCTCCCTCACGGAATGGCGCGCGACGGTGGCGCGCCTCACCGGCTTCCGCGACGCGATCGACGCCGCCCATGCCGCGACCGCGCGCGGCGAGGGCGTGCGCGCGGCGATCGGCGCCCCGGGCGCCGTGCGCGTGGACGATCTTCATCTGACCCTGCCGGATGGGCGCGTGCTGCTCGACCACGGCACGCTGGAATTGAAGCCCGGCGAGCGCGCGGTGCTGACCGGCGCCTCGGGCAGCGGCAAGTCCACCATGTTCCGCGCCATCGCCGGCATCTGGCCCTTCGGCAGCGGCAGCGTGAGCTTCCCGCCCGGCGAGGCGCCCTTCTTCCTGCCCCAGCGCCCCTATCTGCCGCTGGGCACGCTGCGCCGCGCGCTCGCCTATCCGGCGGCGGCCGATCGCTTCCCCGAGGCGGAGATCCTGGCGGTGCTGGGCGATGTGGGCCTGGCGCATCTCGCCCCGCGCCTCGATACGGAGGAGGCCTGGGCGCAGCAGCTCTCGGGCGGCGAGCAGCAGCGCGTGGCCCTGGCGCGGGCGCTGCTGCACAAGCCGAAATGGCTCTTCCTGGACGAGGCGACGGCCAGCCTCGATCCGGTCGCCGAGCAGCGGCTCTACGAGCTGCTGAAGGAGCGCCTGCCGGGCACCGCCCTGCTCTCCATCGCCCATCGCCCGGCCGTGGCGGAGCACCACGACCGGCATCTGGTCATCGCCGAACGGGCGCTCGCCGAGACGCGCTGATCAGCCCGCGAAGCGCAGCGCCCGGTTGACGGCGCCGGGCAGGACCGAGCCGTGGTTCTCGCCCTCGAAGAGCTGGAAGCACAGCTCGGGCCCGCGCGGTCCGAGGGCGGAGAGGATCGCGCCCACCTCCCGCGCGCGGCTGACCATCCGCCGCTCGCGCAGCGTGGCCTGGCGGGCGGCCGGCATAGCCGCATCCTCTTCCTCCAGCCCGCCCACGGTCAGCAGCAGGCCGAGCTCGGGCAGGTGCGGCGGCGGGTTGGCGGCGAAGCGGCGCACCTGCTCCATCATCGCGCCCTCGGCGAACCACAGCGACGGGCTCGCCGCGATGGTGCGCCGGAAGGCACCGGGGCGCGCGAGGAAGGCGTGCAGCGCGAAGAGCCCGCCATAGGAATGGCCGAAGAGCGCGTTGCGCGCCAAGTTCACCGGCATCCGCTCGGCGACCGAGGCGGCGATGCCGCCCAGCAGCGCATCGAGGAAGGCATCCGCCCCGCCCGAGCCCGCCGGCGCGCCGGGAAAGGCCGGCGTGTAGTCGCGCGCGCGACGCCCATCGAAGGGCTGCGCGGTCGGATAGCCCACGGCCACGAGGACCATGGGATGCACGCCCGTCGCGGCGGCGCGGCGCTGCTGGATCCGCAGCGCCTCGACGGCCGTGAAGAAGACCGCGTTGCCGTCGAGCAGATAGAGCACGGGGAAGCCGCCCGCCGGCGCATCGCCCTCCGGCCGGTAGGCGAAGATGCGCCGGGGGCCGTCGGGCCCGGCGATGTCCCACTGCCGCGTGCCCGGCAGGGTCACGGGCGGCTCGTCGGCGGCGAAGGCGGGCAGCGCCGCACCCGCCGCCAGCAGGGCCAGCGCGCCGCGCCGGCCCGTCGTCCGGAGCGCGCTCACCAGCGCATCCGCAGGCCGGCGAGGACGGTGCGGCGGTTGCCGAAGTAGCAGGCCGTCACCGAGGAGCAGCTGGAGACGTATTCCTTGTCGCCGAGGTTGGAAGCGTTGACCGTCGCCTCCAGCCCGGTCAGCCGCTCGAAGCGCGCGCCGAAATCGTAGCGGACCGCGGCATCGACCAGCGTCACCGCCGGGACCTTGAAGGTGTTGGTGTCGTTGCCGAAGGTCTCGCCGATGTAGCGCAGGCCGCCGCCCAGCTGCAGGCCGCGCAGCGCGCCCTCCGTGAAGCGGTAATTGGCCCAGCCGCTGGCGATGTTGTTGGGCACCTGCGGCACGCGGTTGCCGCGCACGCCGGGCGTGTTGGACTGCGTCACCTCGGCATCGATGTAGGTGTAGGTGCCGATCAGGTCGAGGTTGCTGGTCAGGCTCGCGCGCCCTTCCAGCTCGATGCCGCGCGAGCGGATCTCGCCGGTGGCGACGGAGTAGGTGTTGTACAGCGGATCGCGCGTGAGGACGTTCTGCTGGGTGATCTGGTAGCCCGCCAGCTGAATGAAGCTGTTCATGCCGGGCGGCTGATACTTGATGCCCACCTCGATCTGCTCGCCAGTGGTCGGCGCGAAGGTCGCGGCGCCGCGCTGAGGCGCCTGGGTGCCGGAATTGGCCAGGAACGACGTGGAATAGCTGACATAGGGCGCGAAGCCGTTGTCGAAGAGGTACAGCGCGCCGGCGCGCCAGGTCAGCTTGTCGTCATATTGCGAGCTCTGGCCCAGCGGGCCGCCGGCCACGTTGTGCCGCGTGGTCCCGGTCTGCGCCATGTCGTAGCGCAGGCCGATGTTGAACCGCCACCGGCCGTAGGAGATCTGGTCCTGCGCATAGAGGCCGACCTGGTCGGATTCCTGGTTCGTCAGCCCCGTATTCCCAGCTAAGATCGTGGGCACGTTCTGGAAGTACATCGGGCGGAAGAGGTCGATCGACGGCACATTGGCCGTCACCGTCGCGGCGCGCACGCGCGCGGAGTTGCGGAACCAGTCCACGCCGAAGAGCGCGGTATGCCGCACGGCGCCCGTGGTGAACTGCGCCTGGGCCTGGTTGTCCAGCGAATAGGAATTGCTGTGGTCGGAGACATAGCTGGCGGCGCGCACGCCCGTGCGGTCGCTGGAGATCGACTGGATCGAGAGGACGTTCACCTCCGCATCGATATGCGAGTAGCGGAAGTTCTGCCGCACGGTCCAGACGGGGTCGATCCGGTGCTCGAGCTGGTAGCCGATGGAGGCCTGTTCGCGGCGGAAGCGGTCATAATTGGGATCGCCGCCGAAGAAGTTGGAGCGGATGCGGCCGTTGGGGTTGGACAGCACCGTCCCGGTCGCGGGGACGAAGTTGTAGAAGCCGCCATAGGGGTCGTTCTGGTAGCTGGCCAGGAAGGTTATCGTCGTGTTGTCGGTGGCGCGCCAGGTGATCGCGGGCGCGATGGCGACGCGCTGCTCGTTGACGTGGTCGACCTGGGTGCCGGCGGTCCGCGCGATGCCGGTGAAGCGGTAGAGGAACCGCCCGTCCTCCGTCGCCTTGCCGCCGAAGTCGAAGGCGGTCTGCATGAGGGCATTGCTGCCGGCCTCGAGCCGGACCTCGTTGATGCGCTGTTCCGTCGGGCGGCGGCTGACGAGGTTCACCAGCCCGCCCGCGCCCGTCTGGCCATAGAGCACCGAGGCCGGGCCGCGCAGCACCTCGATGCGCTCCAGCAGCCAGGGATCGGTATTGGGCACGCCGAACTGCGCGCCGCGGCCCTGGCGCAGGCCGTCCTGCATGTTCACGAAGGCCGCCCCCGTCCCCTGCCCGCCGAAGCCGCGCACGAAGACGCTGTCATAGCGCGCGCTCGGGCGCACCTCGGGCAGGACGCCGGCGGTGTAGCGCAGCGCCTGGGAGACGCTCTGCGCGCCCTGGTCGTCCATCTGCTGGCGCGTGACGATGCCCAGCGACTGCGGCGCCTCGATCAGCGGCGTATCGGTCTTGGAGCCCGTGGTCGTGACGGGGGCGACATAGCCCTGGATCGGCTGCCAGGAGCGCCAGGCCGTGGCGCGGACGTCCATCTCCGGAAGCTCGATCCCACCCGCCTCGGCCACGGCCGGACTGTCCTGAGCGATGGCCGGAAGCGCGGCGAGGACGGCGCAAAGGGCCGTCGTGGCGAGGAGAGGAAGCCTCGCATTCCGATGGGGCGACATGACCGTGAGCGAATCCTGAATTGTTATCCAGGAACAGTTATCGCGATTGAGAGTCGTTCGCAATTACTGGATGAGCCCGGAGCGAAATCGCGCGCCAGGCGTGTCGCACGCGCCTCACCCGGCCTGCTGCAGCGCCTCCAGCACCGCCGCGCCATAGCGCTCCAGCTTGCTCTCGCCCACACCGGGGACATTGCGCAGCTCGCCCAGGCTGGCCGGACGGCGCGCGGCGATCTCGGCCAGGGTCGCGTCGTGGAAGATGACATAGGCCGGCACCTGCTGGGTCCGCGCCTCGGCCTTGCGCCATTCGCGCAGCGCGCCGAAGAGCGGGTCGTCGGAATGCGTCTGCACGCTCTCGCGCGAGGCGCGCTTGTCGCGCGGGCGCATCAGCTCCTCGCGCAGCATCACCTTGTTCTCGCCGCGCAGGATGGGCCGCGCCGCCTCGGTCGGCACCAGCTCGCCATGGTTCTCCACCGCGATGTCGAGCGCGCCCTGCGCCACCAGCTGGCGCACCACCCCGCGCCAGGCGCCCTCGGGCACGTCCTTGCCCACGCCGTAGGTCGGCAGCTTGTCATGGCCGAATTGCGCGACCTTGTCGGTCAGCCTTCCGCGCAGCACGTCCACGAGATGGCCGAGGCCGAAGCGGCTGCCCGTCCGCAGCGCGGCCGAGAGCAGCTTCTGCGCGGCGATGCTGCCGTCATAGAGCTTGGGCGGGGCCGCGCAGACGTCGCAATTCCCGCAATCGGCGTCGAGATCCTCGCCGAAGCAGCGCAGCAGCACGCGGCGGCGGCAGGTGCCGGCCTCGGCAATGCCCACCATGGCGTCGAGCCGCGCGCGCTCGATGCGCTTCTGGTCGTCGGAGGCGGGGCTTTGCTGGATGCGGTGGCGGGCGAGCGCGATGTCCCCCGCGCCGTAGAGCAGCAGGGCGCGGGCCGGCAGGCCGTCGCGCCCCGCGCGACCGATCTCCTGGTACCAGCCCTCCGGCCCCTGCGGCAGCGACAGATGCGCCACGAAGCGCACGTCCGGGCGGTCGATGCCCATGCCGAAGGCGATGGTCGCGCACATCACCACTGCGTCGCCTCGGGCGAAGCGGCGATGGGCGTCGCGCTTGTCCTCGGAGGGCATGCCGGCGTGGAAGGGCATGGCATCGTGGCCGTCGGCGCGCAGCCAGTCGGCGGTCTGCTCGGCGCGCGCGCGGGTGCCGCAATAGACGATGCCCGCGCCGCGCCCGTCCGAGGCCTCGCGCAGGAAGGCACGGATCTGGCTGCGCTCCTGCTCGCGCGGGGCGGCGGCGAGGTGGATGTTCGCGCGGTCGAAGGAGGCGCGGAAGACGGGCGTGTCCTCGAGGCCCAGCTGAGCGCGGATGTCGTCGACGGTGCGGGCATCGGCGGTGGCCGTCAGCGCGAGGCGCGGCACCTCGGGGAAGCCCGAGCGGAGAAAACTGAGCGCGCGGTATTCGGGGCGGAAGTGATGGCCCCACTGGCTGATGCAATGCGCCTCGTCGACCGCGAAGAGCGCGATGTCGCGCTGGGCCAGCCGCTCCAGCATGCCGTCCATGCCCAGCCGCTCGGGGCTGATATAGAGGAGCTTGAGCGTGCCCTCGTTGATCCCACGCCAGACCTCGCGCCGCTCGGTCTCCTCGAGCTCCGAGTGCAGCGCCGCCGCCGCCACGCCCTGCTGGCGCAGGGCCGCGACCTGGTCCTCCATGAGGGCGATGAGCGGCGAGACGACGATCGCCAGGCCCTCGCGGCAGAGCGCGGGGACCTGGAAGCAGAGGGACTTGCCGCCGCCCGTCGGCATGAGCACGAGGCCCGAGCCGCCCCGCATCACATGATCGACGATCTCGGCCTGACGTCCGCGGAATCCGGCATGGCCGAAAACGTCGTGAAGTACCTTCGCAGGATCCTGCGTCACTCTGTGTCTCTCGCTGGCATCCCGCAGGGTAGCAGGGCCGCCGAGTCGACGCATCCCGAGGGGACCAGGGCCGAAAGCCCCGGGAAGGTCGGGAGGGGCAGCGCGCCCCTCGGCTCACCTTATTGCGGCGGGCGCGGCGCCGGCGACGCGAAGCGGATTTCCACGCGGCGGCTCTCGATCGGCGCCATGTCGAAGGCCACGGGGCCGCGCGGCACCACGAAGATGCGCTCGGAGGCCACGCCGTTGCGCCGCAGCTCGGCGGCGACGACCTGGGCCCGCGCGTCGGAGAGCTGGCGGTTGAAGGCCGCGCCGCCCACCGGGCCGGCATAGCCGAAGACGTTCACCCGCGCGTCGCCGAAGCGCCCCGCCGTGGCGGCGGCCTCGCGGATGGTGGCCTTGGCGGCGTCGTCGAGGGTCGAGGCGTCCTCGGTGAAGAAGATCACCGGGTGGGGAAGATTCGCCGGATCGCGCACGAAGAGCGGGTCGAGCTCCGCGCAGGCCGCGACGAGGGGCAGCAGGGCGGCGGAAAGCATCAGGCGGCGGTTCATGGGGACAGTCTCCAGGGATCCGGCGATATTGCCGTCAGATTGGCATCCCGTCACCTGAACCCTCCAAATCGGGCGGAGCTTGCGCGCTTTCAGGCAGTGGCCGGAAGAAGACGGCCACCGGCCAGGCGCAGCACCCGATCGAGCGGCTCGGCGCCCGTCAGGCGATGTGTGACGAGCAGCAGGCTGCGCCCCTCGCAGGCCGTGGCCAGCGTGGCGAGGAAGGCGCGCTCGGCCATGGCGTCCAGGCCCGTGGTGGGCTCGTCCAGGACCAGGATGCCGGCCGGGGGCAGCAAGGCGCGGGCGAGCGCGATGCGCCGCGCCTCGCCCCCGCTGAAGCGCGTGCCGCCCTCGCCGCAGCGGGTCTCGAGCCCCTCGGGCAGGCTGCGGATATGGTCGGCGATGCCCGCCTTGGCCAAGGCGCGCCAGAGCGCGGCGTCGGGCGCCTGGGGGGCGGCGAGGCGCAGATTGGCCGCGACGGTGTCGTCGAAGAGCCGCGCCTGCTGGGAGAGGACGACGATGCGCGTCCGGACCTCGGCGGCCGAGAGCCCGGCGATGTCCACGCCGCCGAGGCGAATGGTCCCCGCCTGGGGGGCGGCCAGCTTGGTGAGCAGCGCCGAGATCGTGGATTTCCCCGCGCCCGAGGGGCCGAGGATGGCCACGCGCTCGCCCTCGCGCAGCGTGAGGTCGAGACCCTCCAGCACCGGCACGTCGGGCCGCCAGCCGAATCGAAGGCCCGTCAGGACCAGCTCGTTGGAGGACGGCAGAGCGGCGGGATGCGCGGGCTCGGCGACCGGCGCGGGCTGGTCGGCGGCCTCGAAGAGCCGGCGCGCGCTCGCGCCGGCCGAGGCCAGGGCGGCGCCGGCGCGCGGCATCAGCCCCAGCGCCTCCGAAGCCGCGACGGCGAGGAAGAGCGCCAGCACCACCATGCCGGCCGCGGCGGTGCCGCCCGCCAGGCCCCAGCCCAGGGCGCCGAGCACAGCCAGCTGCGCGAGCAATCCGCCCGAGGCTCCCGCCCAGGCCGAACGCTTCGCCAGAGAGCGCTGGCCGCGCATCAGCTCGCCATCGGCGGCCTGGAGCCGCGCCATGGCGCGGGCCTCGGCATTGGCGGCGAGCGTGTCCTCGAGGCCGGCCAGGGGATCGACGGCGGCGGCGCGCAGCGCGCCTCGCCGGTCGGCCGTGCGGGTTGCGGCGCGCGCCGCGCCCGGGGCGAGAACCAGCGGCAGGACCAGGGCCAGCGCCAGCGGCAGGCCGACCAGCAGCATCAGCCAGGGCTCGCCCATCAGCAAAGCGAGGATCGCGACCAGCACGGCGAGCCCCGCGCCGGCCGGCAGGATGCCGCCGAGATAGAGGCGGTCCAGCGCGTCCACGTCGCCGATCACCCGGCCCAGCAGATCGCCCGAACCGCGCAGGCCGATGCCGCCGGGCATGCGCTCGGCCAGGCGGCGGAAGAACCAGACCCGGGTATCGGCCAAGGCTTGGAAGGCGGCCGCGTGGCTCGCCATGCGCTCGCTCCAGCGCAGGAAGGGCCGCAGCAGCACCAGCGGCCGCACCCAGACGAGGGCGGCGAGGCCGAAGATCCCGCCGGCGGCGAGTCCGGCCGCGACCCCCTGCCCCGCCAGGGCCAGCAGGGCCACGCCCGAAAGCGCGGAGGCCATCGCGACCAGCAGCGCGCCGACCAGCGCGCCCCGGCGCGTGTCCCAGAGGCGCAGCACGCGGGCGAGGTCAGTCCACATCGACGAGCTTCCTTCCCCCCAGCTCCAGCACGCGGCCCGAAAGGCCCAGCAGCGCGGCGGAATGGGTGGCGATGATGGCGGTGCGCCCCATGCAGAGACGGCCGATGGCCTCCATCACCTCGGCCTCGGTGCCGGGGTCGAGCGAGGCGGTGGGTTCGTCCAGCAGGACCAGCGGGGCGTCGCGCAGGAAGGCGCGGGCCAGCGCCACGCGCTGCGCCTGCCCGCCCGAGATGCCATGACCGCCCTCGCCCACCGGCGTGTCGAGGCCCAGCGGCAGCTCGGCGGCGAAGGCCATGACGCGGGCGGATTCGGCCGCGCGGAGGAGCTCGGCCTCGCTGGCCTCGGGGCGGGCGAGCAGGATGTTCTCGCGCAGCGTGCCGCCGAAGAGATGCGCGCGCTGGCCGACATAGGAGGACAGCCGCCGCAACTCGGCGGGGCGCAGGCGGGTCACGTCCTGGCCGTTGATGGCGATGCGCCCGGCGGTGGGCCGGGCGAAGCCCATCAGCATCCGCAGCACGGAGGATTTCCCCGCCCCCGAGGGGCCGACGAGCATGAGCGTCTCGCCGGGGTTCATGGCGAAGGTCAGGCGCGCGACGGCGGGCCGGGCGGCGCCGGGATGGTGCAGTTCCACCTCGTTGAAGACGAGCGCCACGCGGCGCGGCACCGTCTCCAGAGCCAACCCGGTCTCGGGCTCGGCCTCCAGCAGGGAGGCGAGATCGGCCGCCGCGCCGCGGGCCGACATGGCCTCGTGATAGGCGGCCGAGAAGGCGCGCAGCGGGGCGAAGAAGGCCGGGACCATCAGGATGCAGAAGAGCGACAGGGTGGGGTCGGTCAGCCCGCGTCCGGTCAGCAGCGCGCCGTGCCGCCAGGCGAGGTAGCCGAGCGTGAAGGCCGACAGCAGCTCCAGGACGGCGCTGGAGAGGAAGGCCACGCGCAGCACGCGCATGGTGCGCCAGCGGAATTCCTCGGCCGCCGCGCCCAGGGCGCGGGCCTCGTCCTCGGCGCGGTTGAACTGCACGAGGGTCGCGAGGCCGCGCAGCCGGTCCACGAAGCGCCCGGCGAGGCGGCCCAGCACATCCAGCTGCCGGCGGCTCTCGCGCGCGGCGCCGATGCCGGTGAGCGCCATGGCGACGGGAACCAGCAGGCCCAGGCAGAGCAGCACCAGCGCGCTCACCCAATCCGCGCGCCAGACGACGAGGAGGACCAAAGCGGGCGAGAGCACGGCCAGGGTCATGGCCGGCAGCCAGCGGGCGAAGAAGCCGTCCAGCGCCTCGACGCGGTCCACCAGCAGGGCGGCCTTCTCGCCCACACCGCGCGGATCGGCCGGGCCGAGGGCGAGCAGTCGGGCGAAGAGCGCGGCGCGGATGCGCGCGCGGGCATGCTCGCCGGCCGATTGCTGGGCCATCTCCTGGGCGGCGCTCAGCCCGGCGCTGGCCCACATCAGCGCGCCCGCCCCGGCAAGATCGGCCCAGCCGCCGGTGGAAAAGCCGAGCAGGGTCGCCAGGATCCGCGCGACGAGGAAGGCGATGCCCACCTGGCAGATACTCACGGCGAGGCCGAGACCGATCGGCAGGGCCAGGCGCCAGGCCTGGCTGCGGGCCTCGCGCATGAGCCAGGCCGAGCCCGGCGTCTTTTGCCGGCGAGATGTGCTCATGTCAGCCGTCCGCCAGGCGCGATTCCGCCTTCGAGGTCCAGGCTTCCGCAGCCGTTTGGGAGCGATTCCATATCAGGGACGTGTTTAGGCCAGACGGGGTCGCCGCGCCACTTGCCGGCGGCCCGGCCGTCGCGTCACATCGGCGGATTCCGCTCAGGATTCCCGCATGCTGCGTCACCACGGCCGCTTCCCCTATTCGCCCTGGACGGCGCGCCGGCCGGAATCCTGGCCGGGTGGGCGGAAGCTGGCCGTCTATCTCGGCGTGAACCTGGAGCACTTCGCCTTCGGCGAGGGCCTGGGCGCGGAGCTCGCCCCTGGCGGCCCCGCCCCCGACATCCTGAACTACGCCTGGCGCGACTACGGCAACCGGGTGGGCGGCTTCCGCCTGATCCAGCTGCTGGACGAGCTGTCCCTGCCCTGCACCGTGCTGCTCAACAGCGCGATGTATTCCCACGCCCCGGAACTGGTGGCCGCCCATCGCGCGCGCGGCGACGAGATCGCCGGCCACGGGCGCACCAACAGCGAGCGCCAGAGCACCCTGCCGGAAGCCGAGGAGGCGCGGCTGATCGCCGAATCCACCGCCGCCATCGCGGAGCACGAGGGCATGCCCCCGCGCGGCTGGCTCTCGCCCTGGATCGCCGAGAGCGCCGTCACGCCCGACCTGCTGCAGGAGGCCGGCTACAGCTACTCGCTCAACTGGTGCATGGACGACCAGCCGGTCTGGAAGACGACGCGGGCCGGGCGGATCCTCAGCATCCCCTATCCGCAGGAGGCGAACGACATCCCCTCCATCGTCGCCCGCAAGGACGGGGCGGAGCAATTCGCCGCCCTCCTGGCCGAGGACTTCGCCGAGCGCCTGCGCCAGACGGCCGATGGCATCCCCCAGGTGATGGGCATCGCGCTTCACCCCTACATTATCGGACAGCCCTATCGCATCCGGGCGCTGCGTCGCGCGTTGAGCGTGATCGCCGCCGAACGCGGAACGGTCTGGATGACGACGGCCGGCGCGATCCACGACCACTGCCTGACCTGGCCCGAAGGAAGCATTCCCTGATGCGATCAGTCTATGCCCTGCTGCTCTCGCCGCTGCTGATGCTCGGGGCCTGCGCCACGACGCCCACGCCCCAGACGCCCCAGACCGTCCCCTCCGTGGATATCGCCCGCTATTCGGGCCGCTGGCACGAGGTCGCGCGCTTCCCGCAGCGCTTCCAGGACAGCTCGAGCCTGCGCTGCGAGGAGGTCACGGCCGACTACCAGCAGGCGCAGGGCGGCGGGATCACGGTGCTGAACGAATGCGTGAACGCGCTCGACCCCGCGCGCGCGCGCCGTTCCGTGCGCGGCGAGGCCTATGCGGTGGAGGGCAGCAACAATGCCCGGCTGCGGGTGAGCTTCTTCTGGCCCTTCTATGCGGATTACTGGGTGCTCGGCCTGGACCTGGACTACCAGTGGGCCGTGGTCGGTACGCCCAACCGCGAATATCTGTGGATCCTGTCACGCACGCCCAGCCTGGCCGCGCCGAAGATGGAGCAGGCGCTGGCCATCGCCCGCGCCCAGGGCTTCGACCTGTCCAGGCTCATCCGCTCCGCCCCGCCGGGCTGAGCCCGCGTTGACGATCCCCTGCCGCTCGGCTCGACTCAGGGCCGCAGCGTGCAAGGACTCGACGACATGACGGTGACCAATTTGGAGCGCGGATCGTGACGGGGGCGGCGGAGACGCTCTCCCTCCCCGGGCTCGAGGCCGCGGCGGAGATCCTCATCGACCGCTGGGGCATCCCGCACATCTATGCCGCGAGCCAGCGCGACGCCTTCTTCGTCCAGGGCTTCAATGCGGGACGCGACCGGCTCTGGCAGATCGACCTCTGGCGCAAGCGCGGCCTCGGCCTGATGGCGGCCGACCTCGGCGCCGGATATGTCGAGCGCGATCGTGCCGCGCGGCTGCTGCTCTATCGCGGCGACATGGCGGCCGAATGGGCCTGCTACGGCGCGGAGGCGCAGTCCCGCACCGAGGCCTTCGTGGCCGGCATCAACGCCTATATCGACCTCGTCGAGCGCGAGCCCGCGCGGCTGCCGATGGAATTCCGCGCCATGGGCACGAAGCCCCAGCGTTGGATCGCCGAGGATGTGGTGCGCTGCCGCGCCCATGCCCGCGTCCGCAACCTCGATTCCGAGATCGCGCGCACCAACATCGTCGCAGCCTTCGGCGCCGATGCGGACCGGCTGCACAAGGGCCTGCAGCCCGAATGGCGCCTGCAGATCCCCGAGGGGCTGGAGCCGCATGCCATCCCGCCCGAGGTGCTGCGCCTGTATCTGCTGGGCTGCGAGCCCCATCCCATCGACAGCGCCACGCCCGCCGAGCCGCTGGCCGATACCGGCGAATGGGGCAGCAACAACTGGGCGCTCACGCCCGGGCGCACCACCACCGGGCGCGCCATCCTGGCGAGCGATCCGCATCGCGTGCACGACCAGCCCTCGCTGCGCTACATCGCCCATCTCGTGGCCCCGGGCCTGGACGTGATCGGCGCGGGCGAGCCCGCGATTCCCGGCGTCAGCCTCGGCCATAACGACCGCCTGGCCTTCTCGCTGACCATCCACCCCTCCGACCAGGAGGACCTCTACGTCTATGAGCTGAGCGAGACCGATCCCGACCTCTACCGCTACGGCGGGGGCTGGGAGCGCATGCGCCTGGTGAGCGAGACCATCCCTGTGCTCGGCGCCGAGCCGGTCACGGTCGAGCTGCGCTTCACGCGCCATGGCCCGGTGCTGCACGTCGATGCCGCCAACCGCCGCGCCTATGCGCTGCGCAGCGTGTGGTGGGAGCCGGGGACGGCCGCCTATATGGCAAGCCTGGGCTACCTCACCGCCGGCAATTTCGAGGAATACCAGCGCGCGCTGGAAGGCTGGGGCGCACCCTCCACCAACCATGTCGTGGCGGATGTCGACGGCCATATCGGCTGGCAGGCGGCGGCGAAGATCCCCGTGCGGCCGAGCTGGGACGGGCTGATGCCCGTGCCCGGCGACGGGCGGCACGAATGGGCCGGCACCATCCAGGCCTCGACCCTGCCCAGCGCCAAGGACCCGGCCTGCGGCTGGCTCGGCTCGTCCAACCAGATGAACCTGCCGGCGGATTACGACTATCGCCGCCACAAGACCGGCTTCGAATGGACCGACGTCGCGCGCTACATGCGCCTGTCGGAATCGCTGGCGGGCGAGAAGCGCTGGTCGGTCGAGGATACGCTGGCGCTCCAGACGGATGTGCTGAGCGTGCCCGCGCGCCGGCTCTGCGCGCTGCTGGCCGCGGCGCCGGGCAAGGCGGCGGCCGCGGCGCGCGCCTGCCTGGCGGGCTGGGACCACCGGGTCACGGCGGAGAGCGGCCCGGCCGCGCTCTTCGAGATCTGGTTCACCAACCACCTGATGCCCGCCATCCCCAAGGCGCTGGGCCCCGAGGGCCTGGCGCAGATGGTCGGCGTGGTGGACACGCAGCTCTATCTGGAAATCCTGGAAGCGGCGTCCGATCCTGGCTTCGGCGCCGAGCCCGTGGCCGCGCGGGATGCGCTGCTGCTGACCACGCTGGAGGCCGCCTGGGCCGAGGCGCGCGAGCGTCTCGGCGGCGACCCGGCGCGCTGGAGCTGGGGCTCGATCCACCAGGGCTATTTCAGCCACCCGCTCTCGCGCCTCGCGCCGCCGGAGCTGGCGGGGAAGCTGGATGTGGGGCCCGCGCCCAAGGGCGGCTCCAACCTCACCATCAACAACAACGGCTATCGCGGCACCGACTTCCGCGTGATGTCGGGCGTGTCGTGGCGGATGGTGCTCGACGTCGGCAATTGGGATGCGAGCTGGACCATCAACGCGCCGGGCCAGTCCGGCGATCCGGCGAGCCCGCATTACCGCGATCTCTTCCTGATCTGGGCGCGGGATGAATACGTGCCGATGCTCTACAGCCGCAAGGCCGTGGAGGGCGCGACGGAAGCGCGGATCCAGCTTCTGCCGGGCTGAGGCGAAGCCCCGGTCGGGCCAGCGGGCCTGACCGGGGCCACGTCCGTCCTACCGCTTGGTCAGCCACTTCTTCGCGATGCGGCAAGCCACCGTGAAGGCAGGGTTGAAGACATTGCCCACGTCGTAGCGGACCACCTGGCCCATCAGGTGGCTCGCCGCGCGTGCATCCAGCCCGTAATCCTCGCCGAGCCACTTGGACATCTCGGTCGTCGCGTGCTGCAGCGCTTGGTCGAGCGGGCGGGCATTGCCGATGGTGAAGATGTCCTCGGCCGTCTCGCCGCGCGGCCAGGTGATCGCGCGCTTCAGCACCGTGAATGTGACCTCCATCTCGAAGGAGGTCTCGATGCCTGTGCCCACGATCTCGCCATCGCCCTGGCAGGCATGGCCGTCACCCAGATAGAAGAGCGCGCCCGGCACCGCGACCGGGAACCAGGCCGTCGTCCCCGGGGCGAAGAGGCGGTAGTCCATATTGCCGCCGTTCTGCGCGCTGGTCGCGGTCGAGAAGGCCTGGCCGCCGGCCGGCGCGACGCCGAAGCAGCCGATCATGGGCTGGATCGCGGGGGCGAAATCCTCGAGGCCCGCCACGGGCTGCTGAAGCCGCACGGTTCCGGCCTTCTGGTCGATGTCCCAGACCGCGCGCTGCGGGGCCGGGCGATCGGCGACGGCCGCGGGGTCGAGCACGGTCAGCGCGAGGGGCGAATAGGTCCAGCCCGTCGCGCGGCTGGGCGTGAGGCGCTCGATATGGACGGCCAGCGTGTCGCCGGGCTCGGCGCCCTCGATGAAGAAGGGGCCGGTCATGGGGTTGGGACGGCTGGCGACGGCGACCTCGCGCGCATCGAGGCCGGAGGCGTCGATCGTGTCGGTCACAATCGTATCGCCATTGGCGACGCGCAGGACGGGCTCGGCGGTGCCGAGTGTGTTGAAGTATTTGGACGGGGTGAAGCGGTGCGTGGTCATCCCGAAGGCTAGAAAGCGAGGCTCAGAGGGTCAAGTCACGCCACCCGGACCAGACGCGGCGGCGCGGTCTTCCCGCGCACCTCCGCCTCCTCGAATTCCGCCGCCGCGATCGCCCGCTCCAGCGCCGCGCGCAGCGCCTTCGCGCTCTCCAGCGTCAGCTCCACCGCCGCCCGCGCGCCGGGCTCCAGCGCCGCATTGGAGAAGTCGAGCGTGATGACATCGCCCAGATTCGCGTGGCGCGCATGGTCGTAGGCGACCACCGCCTGGGTCAGCGGGAACCAGTCGTCCCCGCGCTTGGCCATGCCCTCGGCGGGCACGATCTCGACGATGGAGGTGCACATCTCCCTATCTCCCGAGATGCTTGCCGAAGAAGGCGAAGACCTTGCCCCAGGCGTCCATCGCCTGCTCGGGCCGGTAGAGCGGGCGGTGCCAGTAGTTGAAGCCGTGGCCGGCGCCGTCATAGCGATGGAACTCGTAATCCTTGCCGTGCTGCTTCAGCGCGGCCTCGTGCTGGTTCACCTGCTCGGGGCTCGGCGCGCGGTCGTCATTGCCGAAGAGGCCGAGCAGCGGCGCGGAGAGGGTCTTCGTCATGTCGATGGGCGCGACCGGCGTCTTGGCGTTCAGCTCCTCCGCGCCCATCACCACGCGCCCGCCCCACATGTCCACGACGGCGTCCACGTCCTGGCGCTGGCTCGCATAGATCACCGCATGCCGCCCGCCCGAGCAGGAGCCGTAGAGGCCGACCTTGCCGTTGTTCTCGGGCTGGGCGCGCATCCAGGCGACGGCGGCGGCCGTGTCGCCGACCATCTGCGCGTCGGGGATGCCGCCCTCGCCGCGCACCCGGGCCGCGACGTCGTCGGGATTTCCCTCGCCGGCGCGTTCATAGAGGTTGGCGCAGATGGCCATGTAGCCGTGATGGGCGAAGCGGCGCGTCGTCTCGATATAAAGCTCGCTCCAGCCCGGCAGGTGATGGATCAGCACCACGCCGGGAAACGGCCCCTTGCCCTCGGGCTTGGCCACATAGGCGGTGATGGGGGTTCCGCCGTCGCCCTTGAGGGTGACGTTGGTGCAGGTCATGCCGCGGTAGAATGACATCCGGATGGTCCTCCATGGGCGCTGTTGGCGACAGTATTCTGCCATCCTTCCGGACACGCAACGCGCCAGCCCCTACCGCCGCAGGAAGGCGCCGACCTCGCGGTTGAGGAAATCCACATCCGCCGGATTGCCACCGCCGGCCGAGGCATGGCCGGTGATCGTCCCCGGGCTGATCCGCAGCACGCGGACGTCGCGGATGAAGCGCGCGGCGTCGATCGGCTCGTATTCGGGATTGAGCAGGTCGCCCGTGCCGTGCAGGACGAGGGTGCGCGCCCGGATGGCGCGCAGCGCGGCCACCAGATCGCCGTTCATGCCCGGCGTCGCGCCGATGTCGTGCCGCTCATAGGCCCAGGTCTGGTAGAGCCAGTCATTGGCGTCGAAGGCGTTGATCAGCGAGGCCTCCTGCGCGCGCAGCCAGGGCAGGACCTCCATCGGCGCGTTCGGGAACTGGTCGCGATACATCTCGGGCGCGCGGGCGGCGAGGAAGCTCAGGATGTCGCGCCACAACCGGATGCCGCGCTCCGGGGGCGCGGTGTAGTTGCCCGCGTTCCAGGCCGGATCGAGCATGATCGCCTGGCGGCTCGCGTCGAGCACGGCCACCGTCCAGGCCGGCGTGCGCGCCAGCGGCACCATCGCCACCAGGCTGTCCATGAAGGCCGGGTGGCTGACGCCCCATTGCAGCACCTGCATGCCGCCCATCGAGGGACCGACCACCGCCACCACATGGTTGATGCCGAGGTGCTCGGTCAGCAGGCGATGCTGCGAGGCGACCATGTCGCGGATGGTGAAGCGCGGGAATTGCATCCGCGGCTGCGCGCGGCTGTTGCTGGGCGAGGTCGTCAGCCCATTGCCGATCGCATCCGTGGCGATGATGAAGTAGCGGTCGGTGTCGAGCGCCTTGCCGGGGCCGATCAGGAAGTCGAGCCGGTGGTGATTGCCGCTGATGGCCGTCACCATCAGGATCGCGTTCGAGCGCTCGGCGTTCAGCGTCCCGTGGGTGACGTAGGAGATCGCGAAATCGCGGATCGCCTCGCCGCTTTCCAGGCGCAGATCACCCATGGCGAAGCTCTGGTGCGGCGCCTGATTGGGCGCATGCGCCCAAGCCGTCGGAAGGAGCGCCAGGCCGCACAGCCAGGCACAGGCCAAGACGCGTCGCAGCATCCCCATCACGAAATCCTCCCGTTGTTCTTGTTCTCTTGCAGGAACGGTAGCAGCGCGGGAGGGCGCAGGCAAAAGCCTCAGTGCATGATGTCGCCGCCATTCGGCGAGAGGCAGGCGCCGCAGTAATAGCTGCCGCCCGGCCCCGCGAGCAGCACCGCCGTCGCCGCGATTTCCTCCGGCAGGCCGAGCCGGCCCAGCGGCAGGCTCGCCGAGATCCGCGCCTTCCATTCCGGCCCGCGATTGGCCGTGAGATCAGTCTCGATCGGGCCCGGCGCGATGGCGTTCACCAGCACGCCGTGCGGCCCCGCCTCGAAGGCCAGCGAGCGCGTGAAGCCGAGGATGCCGCCCTTGGCCGCGCAATAGGTCGTGAGCCCCGCCGAGCCCTTGAGCGCCAGCTGCGAGGCCATGTTGATGATCCGCCCGCCGCCGCGCGCCACCATGCCCGGATAGACGGCCTGGGCCATGAAGAACATGCCCTTCATATGCACGTCGAACATCCGGTCGAACTCCGCCTCGGAGACCTCGCCGAAAGGCGTGCGGATGTTGATGCCGGCATTGTTGAGCAGGATGTCGCAGGGGCCGAGCGCGGCCTCGGCAGCGGCGGCGAAGGCCTGCACCTGCGCGACCTTGCCGACATCGGCCTCCATCTGGAAGGCGCGCCGGCCCATGGCCTCGATGGCAGCGACCACGGCCTGGCCCTCGGCCTCGTCCCGGTAATGGCAGAGCGCGACATCCGCGCCGGCCTCGGCGAAGGCGAGTGCGCTGGCCTTGCCGATCCCGCGGCTGCCGCCGGTCACATAGGCGATCTTACCGGAAAGGCTCATGCCCCAAGGCTCCTCATGGTTCTGGCGAAGTTTTCGCGGATCGTGCCCTCGCGGATGTGGCGGCCGCTTTCCACCACCATCCGCCCGCCGACGGCGACGCTGCGCACCATCCGGTCGGCCGGGCCGAAGACCCAGGCGTCGAGCAGGCCGTCGCCCGCGCGGCCGACCAGCGTGGGATGCTCGTCATCCAGCTCCACGAGATCGCAGCGCATCCCCACCGCGATGGCGCCGAGCGGCACGCCACAGGCTTGCGCGCCGCCGGCGAGCGCGCGCTCCAGCAGGGCGCGGCCGGGATGCGGGCGCGCCTCGTCGGTGGCGACGCTGCGCAGCTCCAGGGCCAGGCGCTGGCTCGTCTCCAGCTGGCGCAGCTCGGCGGCGGGGTCGGTGCCGACGTGGCTATCGGTGCCCAGGCCGAGCACGCCGCCGGCCGCGAGATAATCCGGCAGCGGGAACACGCCGTCGCCCAGCGAAGCCTCGGTGCTCGGGCAAAGCCCGGCGACGGCGCCCGTCGCGGCCAGCTCGCGCGTCTCGGTCGCGCTCATATGGGTGGCGTGGATCACCACCCAGCGGCGGTCGATGGGGCAGTGGCGCAGCAGCCATTCGACCGGGCGCAGGCCCGTGGCGGCCAGGCATTCGCCCACCTCGCGCTCCTGCTCGGCGGCGTGGATGTGGATCGGCGCGTCGAGTGCGGCCATCGCCTGCAGCATCTGTGGCGTCACGGCGCGCAGGCTGTGCGGGGCCACGCCCCAGGCGGCGTTGCGCTGCCTCGCAGCGGTGGCCTTCACGCGCTCCAGGATGTCGAAGAAGCCGTCGAGGTCGTTGAGGAAACGCCGCTGCCCGTCATGCGGTGGCGCGCCGAAGATGCCGCCATGGCGGTAGAGGCTCGGCAGCATCGTAACGCCGATGCCCGTCGCCTCGCCGGCCGCGAAGAGGCGCTGCGCCATCTCCGAGCGGTCCGCATAGGGCGCGCCGTCGGGCGCGTGGTGCAGGTAGTGGAATTCGGCCACCTGGGTGAAGCCGCGCGAGAGGCATTCGGCATAGAGCATCGCGCCGATGGCCTCGGTATCCTCGGGCGAAAGCGTCAGCGCGAAGCGGTACATGGTCTCGCGCCAGGTCCAGAAGCTGTCCTGCCCGGCCGGGCTGCGGCGCTCGGCCCCGCCGGCCATGGCGCGCTGGAAGGCGTGGCCGTGCAGGTTCGGCACGCCCGGGATCACCGCGCCGCGCAACCGCCGGGCGTCTCCCGCCGGGACGTCGGGCGTGACCGCCGTGATGATCCCCGCCGCGTCGCAGGTGACCAGAACGTCGCGCCGCCAGCCCTCGGGCAGCAGCGCCTGGGCGGCCAGGAATTCCGGCATGGGGAACCTTTCGCGTGACGTCCGCGCGAACATCGCGGCCGCCCCCGGACCGCGCAACCCCGTCCCTGCTGACATCGCGCGCGCGCCGACCCTATCCTGCCGCCATGAAGCACATCCTCCAGGCCGGACAGGCCCGTCTTGCCGATCTGCGCGCCGTCCGCGACGGCGCCGCCCTCGAACTCGCCGAGGGCTGGGGGATCGACGTCGCCGCCGGGCTCGAGACGCTGCGCCACGCCCTGGCCAGCGGCGAGCCGCTCTATGGCGTGAACACCGGCTTCGGCAAGCTCGCCTCCACGCGCATCCATGAGGGGGAGCTGGCGAAGCTCCAGCTCAACTTGCTGCGCAGCCACGCCGCCGGTACGGGCGAGAACCTGCCCCGCCCGGTGGTGCGCCTCGCCTTGGCGCTGAAGGCGATGTCGCTGGCGCGCGGCGCCTCGGGCGTGCGGCCGGAGATCATCGAGACGCTGCTCGCCTTGCTGGCGCACGACATGCTGCCCGACGTGCCGGCCCAGGGCTCGGTCGGCGCCTCGGGCGACCTGGCGCCGCTCGCGCATCTGTCGCTGGTGCTGATCGGCGAGGGCTCGGCCACCGATGCCTCGGGCGTGCGGCGCGACGGCGCGGCCGCGCTGCTGGCGAGCGACCGCCTGCCGGTCGTGCTCGGCCCCAAGGAGGGGCTGGCGCTTCTGAACGGCACCCAGGTCTCGACCGCCCTCGCGCTGGACGCGCTCTTCCGGGCCGAGGACCTGCTGCGCGCCTCGCTGCTGACCGGCGCGATGAGCGTGGATGCCGCCCGCGGCTCCGACACGCCCTTCGACCCGCGCATCCACGCCCTGCGCGGCCAGCCCGGCCAGATCCGCATCGCCGCCGCCCTGCGCGGGCTGCTGGCCGGCAGCGCCATCCGCGAGAGCCATCGCCATGGCGACGTCCGCGTGCAGGACCCCTATTGCCTGCGCTGCCAGCCCCAGGTGGCCGGCGCCTGCCTCGACCTGATGGAGCAGGCCGCGCTCACGCTGGAGCGCGAGGCCAATGCCGTCACCGATAACCCGCTGCTGGTAGAGGGCGGCGAGCTGCTTTCGGGCGGCAATTTCCACGCCGAGCCGGTGGCCTTCGCGGCCGACACCCTGGCGCTGGCGATCGCCGAGATCGGCGCCATCGCCGAGCGGCGCATCGCCCTGCTGACCGATCCCGCGCTCTCCGGCCTGCCGGCCTTCCTCGTCCAGGCGGGCGGGCTGAATTCCGGCTTCATGATCGCCCAGGTGACGGCCGCCGCTTTGGCCAGCGAGAACAAGTCCCTCGCCCATCCGCGCAGCGTGGACAGCCTGCCCACCTCGGCCAATCAGGAGGACCATGTCTCCATGGCCACCGGCGCTGGGCTGCGGCTGCGCCCCATGCTGGACAACCTGCAGGGCATCCTCGCCATCGAGCTGCTGGCCGCGGCCCAGGGCCTGGAATTCCACCGCCCGCTGACCAGCTCCGCCCCCGTCGAGACGGCCCATGCCGCGCTGCGCGAGCATGTCGCGCCCTGGGACGAGGACCGGCTGATGGCGCCCGACATCGCCGCCGCGCGCAAGCTTCTGGCGGGCCAGCGCCTGGGCGCGCTGGTGCCTTTGGCATGAGCTTCGATCGCGTCTGGACCAACGCGAATCTCGCGACGATGCGCGACGACGCGCTTGGCTTGGTCGAGGATGGTGCGATCGCGGCGAAGGACGGGCGCATCGCCTGGGTCGGGCCGCGCGCGGCACTGCCCGCGCATTCCGCGCCCGTCACCGATTGCCGGGGCGCCTGGATCCTTCCCGGGCTGATCGACTGCCACACGCACATGGTTTTCGGCGGCAACCGCTCGGGCGAGTTCGAGGCGCGGCTGGCCGGCGCCTCCTATGAGGAGATCGCGCGCTCGGGCGGCGGCATCCTGTCCACCATGCGCGCCACCCGCGCCGCGAGCGAGGAGGCGCTGGTCGCCGCCGCTTTGCCCCGCCTCGACGCCCTGCTGCGCGAGGGCGTGACCACCGTCGAGATCAAGTCCGGCTATGGGCTGGAGCTGGGCGCGGAGCTGAAGCAACTGCGCGCGGCCCGCGCGCTGGAGGGCGAGCGCGCGGTCGGCATCGTCACCAGCCTGCTCGCCGCCCATGCCGTGCCGCCGGAATATGCCGGACGCCCAGGCGAATATGCGCGCCACGTCGCGGAGGAGATTTTGCCGCGCGCCGCCTCCGAGGGCCTGGCCGATGCGGTGGACGCCTTCTGCGAAACCATCGCCTTCACCGCCGAGGAAACCACTCTGGTCTTCGAGGCCGCCAAGCGCTGCGGCCTGCCGGTGAAGCTGCATGCCGACCAGCTCACCGATGGCGGCGGCGCGGCGCTGGCGGCCCGCTTCGGTGCGCTCTCCGCCGACCACATGGAGCGCTCGAACGCGGCGGGCATCGCCGCCATGGCCGCCACCGGCACGGTGGCCGTGCTGCTGCCCGGCGCGACGCTCACTCTGCGCGAGACGCATTTCCCCGACATCGCCGCGATGCGCGCGACGGGCTGCCGCATGGCCGTCTCCACGGACATGAACCCCGGCTCCTCGCCCGCGCTGTCGCTGCTGCTGATGCTCAACCTCGCCTGCACGCTCTTCCGCCTGACGGTCCCCGAAGCCCTGCTGGGCGTCACCCGCCACGCCGCCGCCGCGCTCGGATTGAAGGATCGGGGCATGCTCGCCGAAGGGCTGCGCTGCGACCTCGCCTTCTACGCCGTCGAGCGGCCGGCGGAGCTCTGCTACTGGCTCGGCGGCAATCCCTGCACGGGGCGCGTCGTCGCCGGAGAAGCCGCATGACCTTGGCCGAGATAGAGGCGATCCTGCATGCGGGCGTGCCGCTCGGCGCCGAATGGGGCGTGCGGCTGCTGGAGGCCTCGCCGGGCTATGCGAAACTGGAACTGCCCTCCAGCCCGCGCGTTCTGCGCCCGGGCAACACGGTCTCGGGCCCCGCCATCATGGGCCTCGCCGACATCGCCATGTGGGCGGCGCTGCTGGCCGGCACCGAAGGGCGCGACGAGAGCCTGACCACCGCGATGAACGTGAACTTCCTCCGCGCCTGCGGACCGGGGCCGATCATCGCCACCGCGCGCGTCCTCAAGGGCGGCGGGCGCACCATCTTCGGCGAGGTTCTGGTGACGCGGAAGGACAGCGACGAGGTCGCGGTCCACATCACCACGAGCTGGGTCAGGACGAAGCCAAGGACGCCCTGAGCCGCGCCAGAATCGCGTCGATCTCGCCGTCGCGCAGCGGGACCAGCTCGAAGACGAGGTCGCCGGCTTCGGCCGCCTGGTCGATCGTCCAGATCGAAGGACTGCCGTGCCGCAAGGCCTTCGCCAGCGCCACGGCCCGCGCCGGCGCCATGCGAAGCCTCGCCCGCGCGAAGGGCAGTCCGGTCGGATCCGGCTCGGCCTCGGCAAGGAGGCCGGGCAAGGCCTTCGCTCCGTCGAGAAAGCGCGCCAGCTTGCGCTCCTGCTCCGCCGCCCAGGCCGCGGGGTCCAGGGCCTCGCGCTCGGCGAGGGCGGCAAGGATGCCGGCCATGGCCTCCTTGCTCGCCTTCATGGCACGGCCGATGCCCTTCTCCTGCGCGCGCACCGCGGCGACGAGGTCACTCCGGCCCATCACCAGCCCCGCCGTCGGAGCCGCCAGATACTTCTGGGCGCTCACCAGCAGAAGATCCGCACCCGTCCCGAGCAGTTCGGGAATGCGCCAGTCCTGCGCGGCGCCGTCCAGGATCACCGGTACGCCGCGCGCATGCGCCTGAGCCACGGCCGCCGCGAGATCGATGGGCTCGCCGCGCGTCAGGCGGGACGAGACCAGCAGCAGAGCCCCGGTGGCCGGATGGTCCAGCGCCGCAGGGAGGTCTTCCGCCAGCACCGGCGTCGCGCCCGCCAGCCGGATCGCCTGCTCGATCGGATGGCCGTAGTTCACGGCGTGGCCCGCCGGCAGCACCACGCGATGGAGCATCCCGCGCGTGTCCGGAAGCGCCGCGATCCGCGCGGGATCGGAACCCGCCATCACGGCGGCGACCGCGAGCGTGATCGCCGCGGCAACGCAGTGGGTCACCGCACCGGCCTCGGCGCCCGAGAACCGCGCGATCCGCCGGCCGGTCTCGGCGTGCAGATCGTCCATGACCACGAAGTCCGAGAGCGCGGCCGCCACCGCCGAACCGACCGCGGGGGAGGAGCGCGAGACGCCGAGCGGCGTGAAGGTCCCGCGCGCGTTGATCAATGGCCTCATCGCGCGCTCCTGGCTGTCGATGACGAGTGTCTCAGGCCACCCGCCGTCCGGTAAAGAGGATCGCCGCCAGCATCCCGGCGAGCGAGAGCGTCGCGCCCAGCGCCTTCACCAGCCCGATCGGCTCGGCCAGCACCACGGCCGAGAGGATCAGCCCGGCCACGGGCACGATGACCGAGAGCGTGCTGGCCCGCGTCGCGCCCAGCATCTCCACGCTGCGGGCGAAGAGCAGCATCGCCACGCCGCCCAGCAGCACGCCCTGGGCGATGATCATCCAGATGACGAGCTCGGTCGGCAGGGCGAAGAAGGCCTCGGCGCGGTAATAGAGGAACAGCGGCAGCACGAAGGGCGCGGAGACCATGGTGACCGCCGCCGTCGCCGGAATGGCCGGCACCTGCCAATGGCGGATGAGGATGGTGAAGACCGACCAGGTGATCCCCGCGCCGACCAGCATCAGGTCGCCGCGCCAGGCGCCCGGATGCGCGCCCAGCCCGTCCCAGCCGATGATCAGCACGCCCGCGAGCATGACGCCCAGCGCCGCCGCGCGCCCCGCCGTCGGCCTCTCGCCCAGCAGCCACCAGGCGAGGAGCGCGCCGGCGACCGGCGAGATCATGGGCGCGATGGTCGCGCCATGGGTGGCGGGCGCGAAGCGAAGCGCCATCGCGAAGAGGATCAGGTTGCCCGCGCCCGCGCAGCAGAACAGCGCCAGGATGCGCCGCCAGCCCAGATGGCGCATGGCCGCGCGGTCGCGCCAGACCAGCGGCAGGAGCAGCAGCGAGGCCGGGATATAGCGGCAGAAGAGGATGTCCAGGACCTCGAAGCCCTGCCCGACGAGGGCGAGCCGCGCCACCACCGCATGTCCGCCCCAGATCACCGAAGCGATGGAGCCGAGCAGCAGGCCAAGAAGGATCTTGGGATTGAGGTTCAGCACGGTGCGGGCATCGAGCGCCCACCCTCGGCAAGCGGCCCCGCGCCGTCAAGCGCCCGGAAGCGTTTACGCCAGGATGAGGTTCACCCCATCCGCGAATTCCGCGAAGGGCACGCCGTAGACATGGATCGACATCGCGACCTCGGACGAGCAATTGGCGATGCGGTGGATCACGTCGGGGCTGGCCGGGCCGTGGCTGATGTCGCCGCGGCGGCGCAGATGGGCGGCCGAGAGCTGCGGCGGCGCGCCGGGGGTGAAGAAGTGCTCGCTCAGCACGCCCTCATGCACGCCGAGCGCGCACCAGGTGTGGTGGGCATGGACCGGCGACATCTGGCCCGGACGCCAGACCAGGGCCACCACCGCATAGCCGTCGCCCTCCTCGAGCAAATGACGGATGTAGCGATCGGGATTGCAGGGACAGTCCTTGCCGGCCAGCAGGCCGGGATCGTCCAGATGCGGCGCGATGGCCTCGGCCACGGCACGGTCCCGCCCGGCCAGCGGGGTGCGGGCGGCGATGCGGATATCGGCCAGCATCGTGTCGAGCCGCGTGAGGGGGGCCATCATGTTCATATTGCGGTCCTCGCATCGGGGGCGGTCAGCGCGGCCAGCACCATCCGGCGGCTGGCGGATACCTGTTCATGCATGATCCGCGCGGCGTCCTCGGCGCGGCCGAGCGCCAGCGCCTCCACCAGCGCGTGGTGCTCATGGGCCATCTCGCCCGTGCGGTCGCGCGGGCGCAGGCCGAGGACGAGCATGCGCGTGCTCTCGTCCAGCAGCCGGTCGAGCTGGCGGGCGAGGCGCGCATTGCCCGCGAGTTCGGCGATGGCGACGTGGAAGGCCTTGTTGGCGTCGAGGAAGCCCATGGCGCTGTCCTCGTCGCCGCAGTCGTAGCCGGCGGCACAGACGGCATCGAGGCGGGAGAGCATGGCATGGTCCACCCGGCCCGCCGCGCGGCGGGCGGCTTCGGGCTCCAGCATCAGCCGGAGGTCGAAGACCTCATGGATGTCGCGGATGGTGACGAGGCTGACCATCCAGCCCCGGCGCGGCACGGCGGTGACCAGGCCCTCCTCGGCGAGGCGCGCCAGGGCGGCGCGGACCGGCGCCTTGCCCAGCTCCAGATGCTGCGCGACCGCGCCCTCGGAGACCGTCTCGCCCGGCGCGAGGCGCGCGGAAAGGATGTCGCGCCGCAGCTCGGCGACGGCGCGCTCGGTCAGGGAAGGCGGGGCCTCGAGGGTGGTCTGCAGGGACATTCGCTGAGGGCGATCCGTAACATGTCAGTGCAGTTGTACGACTCACCGGCGTGGTATGGCAAGCCAATTATGAGGCGGAAGCAAGGATTTCCGCGGCTGGCCCGGCCATGCCGGCGTCGGAATGCCCGACTCCGGGCACGGTCGCGAGCGTCCAGCCGAAGCGGACGCCATAGCGCGTGGCGGCCATCCGCGCGGCCGCGAAAAACGCCTGGCCGCGCTCGAAACGGGTCGTTCCCTGGCGGTCCGAGCTGGCATCCCGGCGCAGGGCCGGATGGTTCGGATCGGTATCCGCCTCGCCCAGCAGGATCGTGACGGGGCGGGTGAGCGCGGCGCGCAGCCCCGCCTCGGTCGCCGCGCAGTCGCCGAGCCCATAGGGAAAGGCGATGCCGAAATCGGGCCAGGAGTACCAGCCCGCATTCGCGATCACGAGGCGCGACACGCGCGGCGCGCCGGTCAGCAGCAGATAGCGATGGACGAATTGCGCCCCGGCCGAATGGCCATAGAGCGCGAAGGGCGCCGGCGGGGCCTCCACGGCGCGCAAGGCCGCGGCCACGGCGCGGTCGAGCGCGAAGAAGGTCCACTCGGCCTCCGGCGCGCGGGCATTGCCGAGGTTGTAGTAGCGCGCGCCGGGAAACTGCGCGGCGGAGAAATGCGGGCAGATCAGAAGGAAGCCCTGCGCCTCGGCATGGGGCGCCCAGGCATCGCGGTAATTCGCCGCGTCGCGCCGCAGCCCGTGCTGCACGGCGACGACCTTGCCGCCGGGGCGCCAGGCGGCCGGCCGGTAGAGTTCGACCGTCATCGGACCCGGCGCCGCGCCGCTCGGCTCGTCGAAGGCGATCCGGGAACGCCCGGCTGGCAGCGCCGCCCGCGCGAGGCCCGGGGCCATCAGCCCTGCCAGGAGCGCGCGGCGCTGCATCTCAATCCACCGAGGCGCCGGAGCGGCGGACGATCTCGCCCCAGCTCTCGACGTCGCGGCGCTGGATCGCGGCGAAGCCCTCGGGCGTGTAGACGGGCGGCAGGCCGATGCCCTGGTTGTCGGTGAGCCAGTTCGCGAATTCGGGATCGCGCAGGACCGTGGTGAAAGCGCTCGAGAGCTTCGCCAGGATCGGCGCGGGCAGGTTCGCCGGGCCGAAAATGCCGTACCAGGTCGTGCTGACGAAGCCGGGGAGGTTGCAGGCCTCGGCCATGGTCGGCACGTCGGGCAGCGAGGCCATGCGCTGGGCGGTGGACACCGCCAGGCCCCTCACCTGCCCCTGCCGCATCGCGCCCATGGCGGGGCCCGACTGGTTCAGGAAGTAGTCGACATCGCCGCCCAGCAGCGCCGTCTGCGCGCCGGGCTGGCCACGATAGGGCACGTGCGTGACGTCGACATTCGCCGCCATGGCGAATTGCGCGCCCGCTAGATGCGTGGAGGCGCCATTGCCCGTCGAGGAGTAGTTCAGCTTTCCGGGATTGGCCCGTGCGGCCCGCAGCAGGGCGGCGCAATCCGTGTATTCCGGATGACGCTCGGGGCTGACGGTGAGGATATTGGGCACGTCGCCGAGATGCGAGATCGGCGTGAAGTCACGGATCACGTTGAAGGGCAGCGTGCGGTAGAGCGTCTGGTTGATCGCATGCGTGCCGGCCGTGCCGAAGTAGAGCGTGTAGCCGTCCGGCCGCGACTTCGCGACGAAGTCCGAGCCGATATTGCCGCCGGCGCCGGTGCGATTGTCGGCCAGGATGGTCACGCCCAGGACGCGGCCCAGCGGCTCCAGCATGCGGCGGGCGTAGATGTCGATACCCGAGCCATTGGGGAACCCGCTGTAGATGGTGATCGGACGGTTCGGGAAGGCGGCGTCCTGGGCCCGGGCCTCGAAGGTCGTCAGGGCGGGGGCGGCGAGCGGCAGGGCCAGCAAGGAACGGCGGCGCATTAGCGGGTTCTCCAAAACATGAGTCGCGCGCAGTCTAGGCGCGGTCGATTCAGAGGGAAATCATGGTGGGCACGATCGCGCGGGGCGGCAAATCAATTTATGGCGCGCCGCTTGGCATTCTGATGCTGGAGGCTCGTTTTCCGCGCATCCTCGGCGACATGGGCAATGGCGAGACCTGGCCCTTCCCCGTTCTGTTCCGCGTGGTGCGCGGCGCCTCTCCGAGCCGGGTGGTGGAACAGGGCGCGGCAGGGCTGCTCGACGCCTTCGTGGAGGCGGCGCGGGATCTGGTCGATCTCGGCGCCGAGGCCATCACGACGAATTGCGGCTTCCTCTCGCTCTTCCAGGCGGAGATGGCGGCGGCGGTGAAGGTGCCGGTCGCGACCTCCTCCATGATGCAGGTGCCCTGGGTGCAGGCGACGCTGCCGCCGGGCAAGCGCGTGGGCCTCGTCACCGTGAACAGCGCGAGCATGACGCGGCAGCATCTGGAGGGTGCGGGCGTGCCGCTGGACACGCCGGTGGAGGGCACGGAAAGCGGGCGCGAATTCTTCCGCGTGCTGATCCGGGCCGAGAAGCCGGACTTGGATATCGACCTCGCGCGGCAGGACATCCTGGATGCCGGCGCGCGGCTGGTCGCGAAGAATCCCGATCTCGGCGCGATCGTACTGGAATGCACGAACATGCCCCCCTATGCGGCCGATCTGGCCGAGGCGACGGGACTGCCGGTCTACGACATCTATTCCATGATCTCGTGGTTCCACGCCGGATTGCGCCCGCGCCGCTGGTGATCATTTGCCTGGGCGGGGGGCGAGACCCCGCGTCCCGTCCAGGTAGATCTGCGGAACGATATGCGGCCAGGGCGTCTGCGGCTCCCCGGGGTGGCAATCCGGGCGGAGGGCGCCGCAGTCCCAGCGATGCGCGTCGGGCCGCCCGGTCATCGTCCCGCTTTGTTCGAAACGGCAGCGGCAGAGCCGGCCGTCGAAGCAGGCGGTCATCCCCTCGCGCAGGCCGTTGCAGACCGGGACCTGCGCACAGGCCGGGGCAACGAGCATCAGCAGGATGAGGATCGCCGGCATGCCGCGATGCTGCGCGGCGAATGGTTAATACAAGAAAAAGGCCCCGGACGTTTCCGTCCGAGGCCCTCGAAAGCCCTGCCGTGAGGCCGGCTTTACTTCATGCCGACAGCCTGGCGGCCGCGCTGGCCGTCACGCACGTCGAGCGAGACCTTCTCGCCCTGGGCGAGGTCGGTGCGACCCGCGCGCGTCAGGACGGAGGAGTGCAGGAACACGTCCTGGCCGCCGTCCTCAGGCGTCACGAAGCCGAAGCCACGCACCTGGTCGAACCACTTCACGGTGCCGTTCAGCGGATAGACGGGGCCGGTGCCCTCGTCGAAGTTGCGACGGGGACCACGGTCGCCGCCACCACCACCGCCGCCGAAGCCACCGGGGCCACGCGGGGCGCCGAAGCCACCGCCGCCGCCCGGGGGACCGCCGAAGTCGCGACGCGGGGGACCGCGATCACCGAAGCCGCCCGGGGCGCCGAAGTCACGGCGCGGGGGACCGCGGTCACCGAAGCCGCCCGGAGCGCCGAAATCACGACGCGGGGGACGATCGCCGAAGCCACCGCCGCCACCCGGGGGGCCACCGAAGTCACGACGAGGAGGACGATCGCCGAAGCCGCCGCGCGCACCGCCGCCAGCGCCGCCGCCGGGGCCGCGCTTCAACTCGGTGATGCGCGTGACAAGCCGACGACCCTGACGGTCGGAGCCGATCTCGCAAACGAGGATATCATCGGTGTCGGGCTGGTCGATCCCGGCATCGGTCAGAGCGGAAGCGTGGAAGAACACGTCCTGCCCGTCCGGTCCAAGCACAAAGCCGAAACCCTTGCGGCCGTTGTACCACTTGACCTTGGCCTCGATCAGGCCGGTGTCGCCGCCCTCAGGCGCATAATCGTCAGACACGTCTCTCTTCAATCCACGCTAGTGTTCTCGGCCGAACGGGATGCTGGGCGAGTGATTCAGCATGGCACCCCTGGGGAAGGAATGCACGCGAAAACATCAAGTGAACCTGCGCGGTGAATAAGGCCCGGGCGGAATGGGCGCAGAAGTGCCCGAGAGCAGAGCCGTAACGAGCGCCGCGCTGCGCGGCGCCGCCACCAAGCCTACATGCCCGTGACCAAAGCAATGCAGGATATCGGGGCTGGCGGAGGACGGACCGATGCACGGGAGCCCATCCGGCATCGAGGGGCGATGGCCCATCCAGACCTTGATCCGCTCGGCCGGAATCGTGCGCGGCAGGCCGGGGAAGTTGCGCAGCAGGTGGTCGCGCAGGATTTCCGCCCGCTTCCAGTTGGGCGCGGCCTCGAGGCCGGCGATCTCGACCTGGCCGGCCACGCGCAGGCCCGCCCGGGTCATGGTGATGCTCATCTTGCCGTCCGAGGGCATCATGGGCGAACGCGGCCCGGCCTCGGGATCGGCGATGACGGCGTGATAGCCGCGCTCCGTCTCCAAAGGCAGGTTGTCGCCGGCCTCGCGCGCCAGGGCCTTGGAATAGGCGCCGGCGGAGATCACCGCGCGGTCGGTCGAGACCTCGCCCTGATCGGTGACCACGGCCTTCAGGCGCCCGGCCTCGATGCGGAAGCCCGTGGCGCGGGCGACCACGCGCTTCATCCCCTGGGCCTGGGCCTGGGCCACGAGCGCCGCGACATAGGCGCCGGGATCGGTGCAATGGCCCCCCTCCTCGATCAGGAGACCGAACTTGTAGCGGCGGTCGAGGTCGGGCTCGCGCTGCCGCAGTTCGTCCTCGCCGATCTCCAGCCACTTCA